>NZ_QHJQ01000006.1 GCF_003185655.1 Coraliomargarita sinensis
ACACCGGGCTCAGCCCATTGATCAAACTCGCCAACTCACTGACCCAGTGGACCGAACCAATCACGCTCATGTGGCGATTCTCCAAAAACAACGCCGTCACCGAAGGCTTCCACAGAAAAATGAAACTCATACAAAGACGCGCATACGGCTTCAAAAACTTTGATAACTACCGACTCAGAGTCATCGCCCAGTGCGGTTAAAGATGAACCAAGAAAATAGAAAGGAAATGCTCCGGTCCCCAAACTTTGGTGTAGACCCTATAAATAAAGTAAGCCCTTCAAATTGAAGGGCTTACATGAAAATTGGGGTGGAAGACGGGACTCGAACCCGCGACCCTCGGTACCACAAACCGATGCTCTAACCAACTGAGCTACATCCACCATCTGGAGAAAGGTGCGAAGCGCATCCTCCCGAAAGATTGGGAATGCTCTGATTTCGGAGACCGTTGTCAATAATCCGTTACAGATTTTTTCTACCAATCGAGTCGCTGTATTTCTACAGCGACATCGAGGTTGGCAGCGCTGTCCCCGCGATAGCTTCCCGATAGCGGCCTCACATCGGCATAGTCCCGGCCGTGTGCCACCTTAATATAGGTTTCGTCCGTTTTTCGGTTATGGGTCGGGTCCTGCCCCACCCAACCGATGCCCGGAAGGTAGCATTCCAACCAGGCATGCGAGGCAAGGTTGTCGTCCTCGGTACCGACTCTCGTCTTTTCGACCCAGAAATAACCGCTGACGAATTACTCACTTCGAAGTGCTTTTTCGATATCGAGAGCAAGTTGCTGAAGCGCTTCATTGTAAGCCCCAATAAGCGTTTCTGGTTCACCAACAGTCCATTCTAAGGACTCCGACACGAATTGGCCGGAAACGGTGTTTTCATTCGTACGTTTTAAAGACCAGCGTACAACGACGTGCACATCACCCAAATCCGTTGCTCCAAAACTTTGAAAATAAAGTGAAAGACGGGATGCTTCCGTTGACGTATTCGGCCATGGGTAATACCCGATAATCGTACCGATATCCGAGCCTGAGAAATACATAGACATGGCACGCGCGATTCCTTCAGCGAGGGGCTCGGCCCAACGGGAACCTGTCATACTCTCCACTTCTCCGCTGGCCGAACGGTAACTCAAGCGCTTATCGTCGAGGTAGGTCGGTACTTGCGGACGCATGATATAAATAACTTCTCCCGACTTCAGGTTTGGCACATCAAGAGTCATACCCACGGGGCCCAAAGTGAAGCTCTCGCTCTGCGAAGGTACCGGTTTTAAATTAACACAACCCCAAAAGCCGAACAAACAGAGTGAAACTGTAAAAATAAACGCTGCTTTATGCATATAAGTGATAGGCTACTCCGGATTTGGACGACCGGTCAGGATTGAATTGGGATTTTCCTCGAGATAATCAGACAAGGCTCGTATGGAGCGGGCGGCACGGGTCAACTCGCGTAGCATTGATTCAAGCTCGTAGCGCAGGCTCCCGTCCGGCGCCATCATTTCATCCGCTTGAGTTGTCAGTTTTTGCAAGCCCTGGAGTGTCGTCGTCAGGCTGGACGTCCAGGTATTGAGTTTTTCCGCTAAAGGACCGTCCTCGATATTGAAGGATTTCACCGTCCGGGAAATCTCTCTCATGGCCTCTTGAGCATCTTCGATGGTTTGCGAAAATTCCCCGGACTGCATGAAGGTCGTCACCGAATCAGCCGCTTTGGTCACAGAGCGACTGATTTCCCTGGAATCAATTCCCTCCAGAACCACTGCCGTATTTTCAAGAACACGGTTAACATTATTGTTCAGTTGATCGATATCCAACTCACTGAGATCCGCAATAATGGCCGCGACATCGTCGGTAATCTCGTCGAGCGAGGAACTGAGTGTCGGGATTTCCATCATTTCACTGTCTCCGACCAAGTGCCACTGCAGTCCGTTGCTGCGTTCCGGATCAAAACTGAATTCTACAAAAAGCTGGCCCGTAATAAAACTCTCCAAGCTCAATTCAGCAACCAACCCGCGATCAATCGAATCCTTGATAAATACTGGATCAAAAGCCTCATCCATCACACCGAGATCATTTTCAAGACGTGTGCGATCGATCTTGATAATAACCGGGATGGCCGTCGAATCGGAATGCTGCCCTTGTGCCCGGATCATGATGCGCTCCACCGAACCGACCGGCACACCGCGAAACTTAACCAGCGAACCTTCGTTGAGCCCGTTCACCGATTGATCAAAAAAAAGAATGAATCGTGTATTTTTACCAAGAAAGCTGGAGGAGCCCAAAAACATCACCATACCTACCAGAAGCAGCAGCGAAGCCGCAACAAAAGCACCGATTAATCTAGGACTGGGTCGATTCATGTTCAATTAATTCGAGTGTTCTGAGCTAATGTGTGGATTTGTTCAATCATTTGCTGGATCCCGCCCTTCGTGACCAAGCTCGCCCCGTTTAAGGAAATTCCGTACTTTACCGTCAACCGAGTCGTCATCGATGAGGTCGTTCGGGTTCCCGTCACACAGTGCAGACTTCGTATCCGCGTCCAGAAAGAGCGCGCTGTCGGCTATGGCAAAAATGCTGGACAGTTCATGGGTCACCACGACCACAGTCGCGCCAAGAGCGTCACGCAGCTCGAGAATCAAATCATCCAGCCGACGGGAGCTGAGCGGATCCAGCCCGGCAGATGGCTCATCGAAAAACAATATCTGAGGATCCAGGGCGATCGCACGTGCGAGACCGGCCCGCTTACGCATTCCGCCACTGAGCTCAGAGGGATAGCGTTGCCCGAATCCGGCCAGTCCCACCAATGAGAGTTTGAATTCCACAACGTCACGAATCTCGTCCCTCGTTAGCTTTGTGTAAGACTCCAGAGGAAGCGCGACGTTCTCGGCGACACTCATCGAACTCCAAAGCGCGCCCCCCTGAAACAATACCCCGAAGCGTCGGCAGAAACTATCTCCGACCGTTTCCTCGGGGTCGAACAACGCGCCGTCGTAAAAAATTTGCCCCTGGCGGCTGCGCTCAAGTCCAATCATATGCTTCAGCAAAGTACTTTTGCCGCAACCACTGCCCCCCATGATCACTTTCACCTCACCCCGTTTCACGGAAAAGTTCAGCGACTTCATGACGACAAAATCACCATAGGCCATGGTTAGATTCTTCACCGAAATTTTCTGTAGAGTATCCTCCATGATTATACTCCCAGGATGTGAAACATTACTGCGAAAACCGCATCAGCAATCACGATCCAGGTGATGGCAGTCACCACTGCCGAGGTCGCGGCCAAGCCCACTGCGGTGGCATCTTTCCCGCAGTTCAATCCACGGTAGCAGCCTGCCATCGCAACAATCAGGCCGAAAACCGCGCTTTTGAAAATTCCCACCGCGAAATCAGTCGTCGAAACGGCATGATCAATTTGATTGATGTACTGGGTCACACTGACATCTGAAATTGTGGTTGCCACCACCATGCCCCCGGCGATCGAAACCGCATTGGCGAAGACACAGAGCAGCGGCATCATCAAAACCATGGCGATGACCCGTGGCAGCACGAGAAACTGCATGGGCGATATGCCGAAAGTTGTCAGTGCATCGATCTCTTCATTCACCTTCATGCTTCCGATTTGTGCGGCAAAGGCCGCCCCGGTGCGACCAGCCATAATGACTCCCGCCATAACCGCAGCCAACTCACGGGTCGTGGCGAGCCCCACCAGGTCCGCAACGTAGATATCGGCGGCGAATTTCTGAAGCTGGATCACACCAATAAAAGCGATGATCAAACCAGTCAGAAAGCTCAGTAAGGAGACAATGGGCACTGCCGTAGCCCCCGTGGTTTGAAGAATAAAGAGGAAATCCTGACGGCGTATTTTCGCCCTGCCGGTGACAAAGGCCAGAAGGTCGAGCACAAGCTCACCGGAAAAAGCAAGATAGCGCATCACGCCGTCCAGTACGCCGAGAGATTTTTGGCCCAGACTCGAAAGCCAGTCCCTTCCTTTGAATCCTCCCGTACTCTCGTTTTTCGGTACCACACGGGACAAGCGAACAAGATTTTGCACCCCCTCCGGTAAATCTCCCAGATGGCAATTAAGGCCGTTTTCGTTCGCCCAGTCCTGACACGCCCGGACGAAAATCAACAGGCCCGTATCCCATGATTGAAGACAGTGAATATCAAAATGTATCGATTTGTAAGCCGACGGATCTACCTTGGACAGCACATCCGGCAGCTTCGGGCGTTGCCGGGAAAGCAACCAACGACCGGACAGATGCAGCACCAGCACACCCGCATCGTCAGCTGAGCCCCGACTGGAGGCCAGACACGCCGCTTGATCTTGCTCATCGGTCGTCATCAAATTAAATAATGCGCATCACTCCTTCGCTTGCCATAACTGTATGACATGCCCATTCAGTAGACGCAAAGGTGGACCATACACCCTCTTGAATAAAGCACTTTTTCTCATGCAAAACATCCTTTTCGACCTCGACGGCACATTGATCGACCACTTCAGCGCAATACACCGTGGCGTTGCCTATGCACAACAAAAGCTTGGGCTTCCCGAAAGCGATTATGCCACCGTACGTGCAACGGTGGGCGGCTCGGTGCCGATTACCCTGGGTAAGCTCTGCGGCGAAGAACATGTCGAGGCCGCCATCCCCTATTTCCGGGATCACTTCGCCGAGATCATGTATGATGACGTCGAAATTATACCCGGGAGCGACTGGTTACTCAAAGCCCTCAAGACGAACGGGCATAAGCTCGGTGTATTCACCAACAAATACGAGACCCATGCCGCGGCCATACTCGAGCATCTTGGCTTAGCTCAATATCTCGACGTCATAGTCGGCACCGGACACGGCCATGGCCATCGCAAGCCGGACCCGCGTTTTACCATGGAAGCTCTTGAGCGCATGGCTTGCGCTTCCGATGAAGCTGCCATGGTCGGCGACTCTCCCTACGACTTTGCGGCCGCACAAGCCGGCTGTCTGCCCTGCTATCTCCTGGCCACGGGCAGCCACACCGCTGAACAATTGGCGGATGCAACCGGCAGCTCCACAATTTTCAATGACCTGCGAGAACTGGGTGAACGCGTTTTTTCAATTACTTAATCCTCGGCGACTGCATGAACCGACCACTACCAAAAGCCGTCCTCTGGGATATGGACGGTACCCTTATTGATCAAACTGCGCCCATTATTCAGTGCTACACGGAAGTCATCACTGCACTGGGGCATACCGCACCCGACACCGACGTCATTCGTCGCAGCCTCGGCGGACCGATGGCATCGACCATGGGTCTTTTTGTTGAAAATGAGCGCATGGAAGAAGCCTGCCTGGCTTTCCGCAAACGCTTTCCCGAAATCATGCTGGACGGACTGATTATATTGCCCGGTGCACTTGAATTGATCGACTTTTTTGCCGGAAAAGAATGTCCGCAGGCCATCTTTACCAACAAACATGGCGAAACCGCGCGTGCTGTGAGCAAGCACTGCGGTTTCTCCCGGAAAATAAAGGTTTGTATCGGTAACACTGATACTGAATGGGCCAAGCCCGATCCTAAGCTGACAAACTACGTACTCGAACAGATAAAAGCGCAAAGTGAAGGTGCCATTTTGATCGGTGACTCGCCCACGGATGCAGAGACCGCACGGAATGCCAATCTGATTTTCTACGGTGTCAGTACCGGCGCGCACAGCGTTGAGGAGCTTAGAGCCGGCGGTGCCGAGATGGCCTGCCAAAGCCTTGAAGATCTATTACATCGCTTTAACGCGTAATGCGGGCGGACGCCTGTTCTACAGCCCCCGCCCTAGCAGGATAAAAATCTTAATTAGCCGAAAAAGCGCTGCAGTTTTTTCACGGCATTGGCCAATCGTTCGACGTCGTCGAAGTTATTATAAAAGGCAAACGAAGCTCGCGCGGTGGCAGGTAAACCAAAGCGTTTGAGCAGAGGCTGGGTGCAATGGTGCCCCGCGCGTACGGCGACCCCGTCGGCATCAAGGAACGTGCCGATATCATGGGGATGAACCCCGTCGATTACAAAGGAAAGGATGGATGCTTTGTGCGGAGCCTTGCCGATGATGCGCAAATTATCCACATCGGAGAGCGCCTCAGTCGCCGCCTGAAGTAGAGCCGCTTCATGACGAAGCGCGCCATCGCGGTCCAACCGCTTGACGTATTCAATGGCGGCAGCAAGGCCGATCACCCCCGCAATATGCGGCGTTCCGGCTTCGAATTTTGCCGGAATAGGTTTGTAAGTAGTCCCTCCGAAATCGACCTGCTCGATCATGTCGCCCCCGCTCTCGTAAGGCGGAAATTTCTCCAACCATTCCCGCTTGCCCCAGAGCACCCCGATACCGGTCGGGCCGAAAAGCTTATGTCCGGAAAAAACAAAAAAGTCACAATTCAGCTCGGAGAGGTCCACCTGCATGTGCGGCACCGACTGGCAACCATCCAACAGTACGGGAACCCCTGCCGCATGGGCTTTTTCGATCATCGCCTGCACAGGATTGATGGTGCCGAGCGCATTGGAAACGTGAACGATGGAAAGCAGCTTTGTCCTTTCCGACAACAGGCTCTCAAACGCGTCTATGTCAATTTCGCCTGCTTCTGTTACGGGAATCACCTTTAATTCAGCTCCCGTTTTTTCCGCAGCAATCTGCCAGGGCACAATATTGGCATGATGCTCCATGTGACTGATCAGAATCTCGTCTCCCGGCTTGAGAACTGTCTCGATGAAGCCGTGAGCGACGAGGTTTATTCCTTCCGTTGCGCCGCGGGCGAAAATAATTTCGTCAGGGTCACTGGCTCCGATAAAGTTCGCCACCGTACCACGCGCTGATTCATAAGCCTCGGTGGCTTGTTCGCTCAGGAAGTGTAAGCCCCGGTGGATGTTGGCGTTCTCCGCGCTGTAGTAGCGGGATATCGCCTCGATCACGGAGAATGGTTTCTGTGCGGTCGCTCCGCTGTCCAAATAAGTCAAGGGCTTGCCACGGACTTCCGTGCCAAGGATCGGAAAGTCAGCGCGGATTTGGGCCGGATCAAACTGTGCAATATCGCTCACGGGCATCAATGTCTGCTCAAATTGAAGAATCTCAATGGAATTAAGTGAAAATTTCTGTCGAGGTTTACGACTAGATTAGCATGGTAGGCTTAATGACACTTATGTCAAAAGAAGCACGCAGTGGTAAAATTATCGTGACCATCGTTCTACTGGCCGCAATTGCGACCGCGGCCGTGCTGGGGGTGGCCTTTTACTTTTCCAGTTCCAGCATTCATAGCCTGCTGACTGAGAATCATAAACTGAACAAAGCCATCCGAAACCTCACGGATGAACAGCAGATTGGTTTCGCCACCCTGAAGTCGCGCTCACGCAACGAACTAGGCCAGGTGGAAAGTCTGGTGCGCTTTGTACAAACGGCACCGGGAAACCCCGATGAAGTTATTAGCGAAGAGCTTTTCGTGGTCGAAGGTGAGGTGATTCACTTTGATGCTCTGATTGTTAAATTCGGCGACGAATACGTGAAAGACGGCAAAGGTCGGGCGCTCTATCTCTGGCGTCGCATCTACGGCGATGGTGAAGCTCCATCTGAAGGCGCCCCAATTCAAAAACCGGGCCAGGCGCCGGAACGTTACAGCGCGATCACGCAGTCCCTTCGACTGAAAAATCAACCTGTCTTCTGGGAGGCAATCTGGGAATTGGCCAATAATCCCCGGCAGCTGAGCGAGTACGACATTCAGGCTGTTTTCGGAAACGCCATCTACACGCGCATGGAACCGGAAAAGGTCTACCTTTTCAAAATAAGCCCTACCGGTCAAATCTACCCGGAAGTGCTGAGCTATCAATAATCCGCTATGGCCGGAGGCCGCACGGGTCGGATATTCCCTTCGAAAATACGTTTATAGATCTCGTTTTTCGGGGCACGCACCTGGTTGAGATCAAAGCCCCGCTTTTGCACGTAGTAGGGTCCGTAGCGATAACTGGCAGCCAGGAGAGGATAGGAAAATGCATCGTGGCGCTTCAGGAAATCACGACAAAATGCGAGATAGTCCACCCCCACTCTAATGTTGGTCTTCCAGTCCCAGGCATGACGGTAGGATTCCTCCGAAACCTCACGCCAAGCCGACTTGGTGAGCTGCATCATTCCTCGGGCGACGGAGCTGCGCGCCTTGGCATTGAGACTGCTTTCCGCCCAAGCGAGCGCGTAGACAAACTCAGGATCGAGTCCTTTCTGATCGGAAGCCTCTTGAACATAGGTCCAAACTTTCTCTGGTGACACCTGTTCAACGCGCGAGGTCATACTTTTCGCCAGTATGAATGCCAAAACACCGACAACGATACCCAGCACGACCGCAAGACGAACCAGCATACGTTCATCGCGGAGGTAGTGATGATCCATCGGCATGGTTACCACCATGCGGAATTTTGCAGCTCTGACAAATAAAAGCGCGATTTAATCTCAAACCGCTTTAAACCGACGCCCCTTCAGGTTTGCGGAATCCTGTTTTTCCGACTGGTTTTCAGTGGGCCTGGGCTTCCCCATGCCCGGACGGAATCCCAGCACTGCTTGAAATGCTTCAGGAAGCTCAGAATGCGCCCGAAAGGTCTTTGCCTTGCCCTTGTAGGTGTAGTTTACGATGCACTCGGACGCATGCAGCATCATGCGCTTCTCACCCGTCTCCAGAACGACTTCCTTGTTGAAGCGGAAATTGCCGTAGCTGCGGTCCCCCACGATCGGATGGCCATGCTTGCTGCATTGAATCCGTAGCTGGTGGGTGCGTCCTGTCACAGGAACAAGTTTCAGTAAAGCGATCGGAAAGCCACCGACAGGCGTCTTCACCAGTTGATAACCCGATTTGGCTTTAATCTGACGGCCTTTCTTGATCTTTCGCCCGTTGTTAACCAGATCCTTACTGATGACATCCGCCCAGATACCAGCATGCTTGTGTGGTTTGTGCCGCACCAAGGCATGATAGTTTTTAGTTACTTTGTGGGTGCTGAACTCCTGCTTAATAATGGCTGCAATCTCCGGATTCAGGCCGACTAAAATCACGCCGGATGTCGGCGAGTCGAGACGGTTGATTAACCAAACCTTTCGCTCCACGCCTTCTTCTGTCTCCCAGAAAAAATATTCGTTTTCATAATCGTAACTGGCCTGAATCATGGAGCGCTTGATATCCGTGGCTTTGTTGGGGTGCGACATGGCACCGAACGGCTTTTCGAGCGCGACCAAGCCGTCCTCATTCGCCGCCAACAGATGCACACCCTTGTTCAAGGGCAGTTCATCAGGCTGTGCTGTATCTTGAGAAGACATGTCCGGATATAAGCACTGTTGAGCTAGCCGATTGGATCAACTCCCTTTTCTCAGCGATAGTTAAAGACCACATTGATCCATCGCTCCTTTCCAAACACTTTGACCATTTCCTCGGTCCATGGCCGGAATGGGGAACGCTTTGAAATCGCTGTTTCACAGATCACAGTAGCAATTTTACTGGCAGTGCTCTTAACCGCTTCAACCTTATCCACCTTACCGTCGGCCTTCAGCCGAAAGCGGACATGGACCCGAGTCGATGTATCGATAGGCTGAAAGAACTCGATTTCCTGATACCAACCGGTCTGGATGGCAGCGTAAAATTGCTGCTCATACTCGCCAAATTCGCTGAAAGTGGCATCGATTGCCAGATCACCCCTCTTGCTGACTGAACTTTTCGACTTCAACAAAGGCCCGGTAATCAGTTCCGGTGCCAGCCTGGGACGCTCTCTGGGCATGGGCCTAGCTTCAACAGCACCGCCATCGCCATCACCGGGCTGTACTTGAGGATTCACCTGGGCTGGTGGACGATAAACATTGATCGATGCATCCGGCTCCGGCTGTTCAAAAACTTTCTGTGCGTCAGCAGTCAGGTCGACGCTACTGCCTGGGCCTTCCTCATCCACAGGCTTTTGACGTATAAAATCCGGTGCCGGCAAGGGTTGGGCGGGAGCCACCTGCTGCTGTGATTCGGCGCCTTGCCGTCCCCCCTCCACCCCCTCGCCTTCTCCTGGTTTGGCGCGGGGCGAATACACCCCGGGCGGCACTGGTGGAGTTTGCTGGAGTTGCCCCTGCACCACTTTAAGTGAATCCACCTCTCCATCCACCTTAGGTTGATTCGAGCTTTCCGTCAGCGGACTTTCGTCAGCAGCTTGCTGCGCACGAAATGAATACTGCTCCGTACGATCCGGTTCATTTTCCGGCACCTCCGGATTCGCCTCCACGTAGCGCATGTCCTCGGGTTCGGCCAAATCGATCTCGTAAATGACAGCCTCTTTCTCCCTGGTTTCACGATGCACTGGCAGCATCCGCTCCGGGATGGCCAGCACGACGAAGAGATGCACCATTAAGGTGATGCCAAACGCAACCATCGCAGTCCGCCAACGGCCGGACCGAAACTCATCAAAAGGATGCGCTAGAAATGTCTCCATACATATTCCCTACTCGCGGGAATTGGTGTTAGACCCTAAAATCAAACTTGAGTTCAGCAAGTCTTTGCGCGAGTGCCTGCACCGGCAAACCCATGACATTTTCGACCGAGCCGTCGACAGACTCAATAATCATCTCCCGCGCCTGCTGTATCCCGTAGGCACCGGCCTTGTCCAGCGGGTTCACCAATTGAATATATTCTTCGATCACTTCCACGCCAAAGGGCTTGAATTCCACCTCGCTCCTTTCCGTAAACACCTCCTCCAGCTTACCGTTCTGCCAGTATAGGGCGACCGCAGTGTAAACGGTATGGCTCCGCCCGGATAAACGTTGCAGCATGGCACGGGCCTCCCCCAGACTCGCGGGCTTATTGAGGACTTCTTCATCCAGGGCCACAGTCGTATCAGATCCTAGAATCAAAGCATTTGGAAACGAGGAGCACAATGCAGACGCTTTCAATGCCGCATTTGCCGCAACCATTTCGGAAGGGCCGTGAACCGGATTATTATCCTCCTCCACATCGGCAGGTTGAATTTCAAACCGCAGGCGCATGCGCTCAAGCAGCTCCCGCCGGCGAGGCGAGGCCGAAGCCAGAATCAACTGAGTGGGTTGTGCCGCATTCACACGCATGGGGCTATCAAGGTGGCGCCGCCGGAACGGTCAAAACAAAAGGAATTTGGTTACAGGCGCCGAAGGGCGATGCCCAACATAAAGAAGACCATAGCCAGTATGACAAGCAGCGGAGTTGCCGAGCGACGGATCGTAACGGGCTCGAGCCCCTCGTGGATCATTGACGGATCGTATGCGGCCAGCGTGGATACATCCTCCGGAATTTCTGCTCCGAGACGATATTCAGCGGGATAGGGCCGCTGCCAACGCACGACACGGCTACGCCCATAGTCTTCATCCCGGATGTTCAGGGAAACACGCTCCAGGCCACGCAAATCAACTGTGCCTTTGTAGCGCCCCAGCCCACTCTGCCGCAGAATCATTTCACGGGAATTACCGGTTTGGTCAATCGCATCCGCCGACCATTTTATCTGGTTAACCGGGCGCATGGCGGAATCCTGACGCAACACCTCGACATGCAAACGGTCAGCCTCGACATTTGTGCGCACGGTCATCCCCGTACCGGTCTCTTTTTTCAAAATACCGCGAAGCACTTGCGCCCAGAACTTCGCGCCCCCGGGCCAGGCCAACCACTCGCTCCCCCAGCGCTCCGTCAAATCTGAAGTATAAGCCAGGCCGGTACCGAGCCCGTATCGCGTAACCGCCAATAAAGGATCACCGGATTCGGCCACAAGCAGCACCTGGGCTGTGGGATTGGGACGAGTCATGACATAGCCGAGCACCAGTGGTAACTCCGCATTCTCATAGCCGGACAGTACTGGGTGATCACTCGCCTGAATCGAACCAAAAAGATCTTCCTTAATCGCCGACTTCGAGGCCTGCATGGTTTCCTTAGTGAAAATCTGAGGGACCGAGGCGGGGTCATTCGTCTCATAGTAGCGCCCTCGACCGGTCTGCGCGATACTGTTCATTAACTCGCGGGCCGCGCCGCCGCCGAGCGCAACCGTGGAAACCGTCACCCCCCGATTCGCCATATCCTGGGTCAAGGCCAGGTAATCCCCGCCCGAAGTCTGACCATCGGACAAGATAATCATATGTTTTATCCGGGCTGAAGCACGATCCAGCATGTCGCGCCCAAGAAGCATGGCAGGATACAAGTTCGTCCCGCCCCCGGCTGCGAGGGAGTCGATGGAATTTGCTATCAAGCCTTTGTTACCCGCTGAAGTCATGTCGCAGATCACGACCGGCTGACTGTCAAAACCGATGACGGCGATCTGGTCGTTCCCGCTCAGCAACTCTGCGGCGGACTTGGCGGCTTGACGTGCCAGAGCGATAGGCACGCCATTCATGGAACCGGACTTATCGATGACCAGAGCCATGGCTAAAGATGGTTTTTGCTTTTCCTTTTCGAAACGGGAGGTGAGAGGCAACACTTCTTCCACCGGCGTACGATAATATCCTCCAAGACCAAAAGAGTTTTCCGAACCGAGCATGGCCAAGCCACCTCCAAACTCGGAAACATATCGTTTCAAATACTGCATTTGCACGGGCCGCAGATCCGTGGCCGGAACATCTGAAAGCACCACCGCATCGAATGCCAAGATGCCTTCCAGGGTGTCCGGTAACCCGCGTGCGCCGCGCACATCCAGTTCAATACCTTGTTTTTCCATGGCCCGTGCAAAAGGACGCATGTCACGACTCTTCTGGTGTAATACCAGCACTCGCGGCCGCCCCTTGACTTCGATCGTGGCCGCCATGCGGTTATTCACCAGGAAATGGTCCTCATCGGGCACAATCTCGGCCTCCCATCGACTGGCTCCCGAGCTGGTCATTTCAATATCGGCATTCGCGAAGTTGCTCTTCCCGGCTTTCAACGCGACCTGCTGTTCAGCCACAACCACACCCTTATGGAGAATACGAAGTTGTGCGCTCATATCACGGTTGGCCCGCATACCGACCCGGAGGCGGACTATTTCGCCCTCAAAAGCAAATTTGGTCGCCGGTGCCAACTCGATGAGTGCCGCCTCAGCTTTTTTCAGCGATTCCTTACGACTAAAACGCACATCAATACCCTCCTCGGCCATCTGTTCCATGGCATCAGTGAGCCCGTAGCCATTCGCCGCACCATCCGAAAAAACCACCATCCGCTTGGACTTGCCTGAGGGAAAGCTAAGACGGGCTGTCAACATCGCATCCGACCAGCGGCTCGCTGAACGAAACGCAGCATCGGCCACACCACCCTCGCATGATTCGATGAAAGCATCGAGCCCATCCAAATCGATTTCTCTCAAGCCCTCGGCAAAAATGAACAGCGAATGACTGTCGCCCGGATTCAAAGAGTTAATTGCCTCTTCTGCTTGTTCCCTCGCCTCATCCATCTCGGAAATCTCCATCGACTCCGAAACATCCACCAGTAAGGCCAAATGCATATTGTCGCTCTGCGCCTTAAAGTAGGGCCGGCAGACTGCCAGAATCAAAAGCAACAAGCCGATCAGCCGGCAGGCAAAGGATGCGAGTTTCATCCTGCGGGGCCGGTCGACCAGGGAATAACGATAAAATACCACCAGGCCGGCGACAATCAGGCACAGGAACAGGGGCTTGTATGTGAGAAACTCAATCATCTGCTTTAGCCTACTTTCCTCCTATGGTAGAG
Source organism: Coraliomargarita sinensis (assembly GCF_003185655.1). Classification (NCBI taxonomy): domain Bacteria; kingdom Pseudomonadati; phylum Verrucomicrobiota; class Opitutia; order Puniceicoccales; family Coraliomargaritaceae; genus Coraliomargarita; species Coraliomargarita sinensis. The sequence goes on from NZ_QHJQ01000006.1 coordinate 13,664, forward strand.
CACGGATTCAGCCGTCAGTATTAACAAACCCAGCAGAAGAAGCCAAATCGCAATCGGCCAGCCGGACGCGATGGCGACAAGCTCGACGGCCTCCGATGCCCTGAGATTGGAATCGACCGGGGAAAGCAATCCGGCCCCCAGGACCCAGCTCCCCTCTTCGCTTGTCAACTGATAGGCGCCTGCCGATCCAAAGCGAAGCGACTGCCCCCCAAACATCTCACGGTTTACGCCATCAGGACCGGTGACTTGCCACGCCGTGGTCGCCTCTCCGGGTAGCTCGACGGCAAAACCGGTGGCATAAACCGGGGCGAACTCATTTTCACGATTGGCTAGGTGAAGAGCGGCGGCATGTATCAACACGGGAAACCATGGAGAGAGGAAAAAGTCCTCCTGTGATGGATCAAAATTCATGACCACGGCCTGCTGGCCTTCGAGGAATGTCTTGTAAATCAGAGGCACACCTTGCTCTGTCGCCATCAACACGACTGAACCGGGAGGCACCTCTATTTCGCGCGCGCCCGGAAAACCAAAGTCCTTAAGCTCAACATGCTGCAGAATAGGGTGTTCCGGAATGAGTGTTTCAGCGAGTACCGGCGGCAAAGGCTCGCCCAATTCAGACCAAAACAATGAATCGCCCTCCGGTCTGAACACGATCCGCATGGGCGCTTCCGTATTCACAGGTCCTTCGCTAAGGCGTATGGGAGCACCTTCTGCGGCGACCTGCAGAACATCGCCGGCTCGGGCAAAGGCACGCACGCAGTTCTCAAAGAACCAGCGATTGCCCGCCTCAATCCCGACAAACAAGGGTTGCCGTGGATTGAGCCCGAGCGTAATCGAGTTGTCCAAAGCAAGCGCATCATCCACGACCAAATTCGCCTTCCACTCCCCTGGGTCAACGCCCACTAATTCATAAACCTGCTCCAGTGCCTCGCCGGGCGGAATGGTAAGACTGGCATATTTACCGATGACACCGGTTGCAGCATGCACCAGTTCAAAATCGACCGTTGCGGGCTCCTCGCCGGAGTTGAAGACACGACAGTAGAAACTGGCCACTCCGGGTCGTCCGGGCTGCCACTGCAAATCTGCCGCAACAAAGCCGCAGTTCGGCAATCTCTCCGAGGCCAAGACCAGCGTCTCAATACCTTCGGGATAGCTTTCGAGACCGTGGCGCCCGTCCGTTAAAAAGACGACACGATATGGACTGTCTTCCGCCGCAACGATTCCTCCCAACTGTCGCATCGCATCCGTATCGAGGCTTTGGTCGCTGGCGCTGATTGCGTCGATCGCCTCCAATAGCTGACGCGGATGGGAACTCAGATGTGATTGAAAATTCAAACGGGAATCAAGCGAGGCCACTGCCGCCTGGCGGGTGCCATTAAGCGCCTTCACCATCTCAACGGCTTCATCCTTCGCCCGGTCTAGTAAACTGCTTCCTCCTTCGAAAGCCTGCATCGAGGCAGAGCTATCCATCACGATGATCAGATCACTGTCATCTTTCGAATCGATCCGCGGATTCGATAGCGCGAATGCCAGCAATGCGAAAGCGAGCAGCATAAGTAACAGAGACCATAAATCGCGAAGGCGCCGAAAAAAAGCGCTGGAAGACTTTTGCTGATAAATCTGCTGCCACAGAAAATAAGCGTTCGTCGGTTTACGCCTGGGCCGGACCTTGAGGAAATACAGGGCCGCAAGCAGGGGCAGCGCGAGCAAGCTCCAAAGCCAGATGGGCGATAGCAAACTCACGCGACCAAACCCCCTCTTCGCAAAATATCCTGTATCACCGCATCAAAAGCCACCTCCGAGGTCACTGAAGCCAGACCGATCCCCCGGCGCGCGCATTCCTTTTTCAATCCGTTATTCCAAGCCGCAATCGCATCTTCATAAGCTCGGGCTTCTTTCGGAGAGACCGTCACACGCATGTGCGCATCGCTCTCGACGCATTGCACATCGACATCGCCCTTCCAGTCGCATTTCAAATCCGCCGGGTCGTGTACCTGCAAACAATAGACGTCATGACCGTGCCAATTCAGTAATTTGAGCCCTTGTTCGTAACCACCCGGAAAAAGAAAATCGGACACCACGATCACCATGCCTTTACGGTGCCGCCGCGCCTGGAAAGTCTTACAGCAGGTCGTAAAATCAGTGTCCTTACCCACGGTCTGCTGCTCATCCAGCTTTCGAAGGAAGGGAAAAACACGCGCACGCCCACGGGTAGGATCCAGAATCGGATCCAAGCGATCCGCGAGCGAGTAAACCGACAATCGGTCGAGGCAGTTCAAGCCGATGTAACCAAGGCCCGCCGCAAGCTGTCTGGCCATGAGGAACTTGCTCTTCATCGAATGACTGCAATCGAGCAGAATGTAAATTGTCGCGTCTTCTTCCAGTTCGAACAGTTTGACCACCAGTTCGTCGAAACGTGCGTAGACACGCCAGTCGATGGAGCGGTAATCATCCCCCATCTGGTATTCGGCATAATCCGCAAATGTAATCCCGGCCCCCTTACGCGTGGATTTACGGTCAGCCTGCAACGTCCCACCGAGCACCTTGCGGGCCAGCAAATAGAGCGATTCCAGGCGCTGAATGAAGCGCGCATCCGTCAATGACTCGGTCGACTTCATCGAACGAGTGACTCTTCGATCGCCGCACGAATCACCTCATCCGCTGAGATCCCTTCGGCTTCACCCTCAAAAGATAGAATCAAACGATGCCGCATGGCCGGGATCGCGGATTTCTCGACATCCTCTCTTGCCACATGAAAGCGTCCGTCAAGTAGGGCTCTTGCCCGTGACGCGGCAAGAATTGCCTGAGCCGCACGGGGCGAGGCCCCGTTACGCACAAAGGTCCGCACTTTTTCCGGCGAGTCCTCGTGGTCGGGATGCGTGGCCCGCACGATTTTCACGAGAAAGTTCTGCACGTCTTCGTCGATCGGAATTTCGCGCAGGACCCGCCCCATCTCAATAATATCCTCACCATGAGCGACTGCTTCGATATCGGGCTGACTGTTGCCACCGGTGCGATTCAGAATTTCGAGGAAGTCTGCGTGGCTGGGAAGTTCGACGCTGAGTTTAAAAAAGAAGCGGTCCAGCTGCGCTTCGGGCAAAGGATACGTACCGTCGTTTTCAATCGGGTTCTGGGTCGCCAGCACAAAAAACGGATTGCCGATGCTGTGGGTTTGGTTGGCGACCGTAACACGCTTCTCCTGCATGGTTTCCAGAAGCGCGGACTGCGTCTTGGGGGTGGCGCGGTTGATCTCGTCCGCGAGAAGAATATTACAGAAAACCGGCCCCTGTTGAAACTGCAGCGAACGGCGCCCTTCCGATTCCACCAGTACCTGCGTGCCCACAACATCAGAAGGCAAAAGGTCCGGCGTAAACTGGATGCGTTGAAACTTCAGATCCAGCGCCTTGGCCAGGGTATTCACCAATGCCGTCTTCCCCAGGCCCGGCACACCTTCCAAAAGCACGTGACCGCCACAGCAAACGGCGATTAAAACATTCTCAATGATATCATCCTGACCGACAATAAATTTACCCACCTCGGATCGGATGCGTTTGAATGTTGCGGTAAACTCTTCGGCGGAAGCCTCCAATGTGCTCATATATTTATTTTGGTATTTGTTTATTCGGCACCTGTAGTTGCGGTGTCGCGCACCGCATCAGGTGAGTAATTGTGAATGGATTCAAAGTAATTTCCGACCGCGTATTTCACCGACTCCGGGATATCGTCGCGCTGAACAAAAGATTCATACTGACGTTTGAATTCCCGCTCCCGTGCAACCGCTGTTCGTCTGGAGACACCACTTCCGGACTCCGCATCTTCAATCTTGCTTAGAGAGGGGCCTTCCCCTTTCTGTCCCGTCAAATTCGTGTATTGCCCGTTATCGGCAAGCGCCTCCCGCACATCGCGTCGGGAATTATCTGTTCCGACCCCGGCCCCCTGACCGCCCGGCATTTTTGCCATGCCCGGGCTGCGGCCACTGGCAAAACTCTGCGCCATGGCTAGTTGCTGGCGTAGTCCCGCCAACTTCATCTGTGCCTGATTCTTCATCTGCATCTTCGCCAGTTTGCGTGCAATCGAGTCGATATCCTCATTCAACTGGCAGGCCATTGCTTCGCACTGTCCCGCGTTTTCCTGGTCGCTCAATTCCAGTTCCTCCAGCTTGCCTTCCATCATTTGGGCATTCTCGTCCAGCTCCCCCAGCATGCCCTCCATCGATTGTTCGCTGCGCTCTCCATTAGGATCGCTTTCCGACATGCGGGCGTCGGGGTCCATTTTCGATCCATTGGCCGCTGCCATCCGCTTTGAGATCGCCCGCAACTTGGCCAGCTCCTTCTCTCTTTCGCTCAACTTGGTCGTTTGCGCTTCACTTTGTTTGAGCTCATTCAATTTTTCCGCGGCCTCTTTATAATCTTTTTTCTTCAGATCTTCGGCCAATTGACGCGCCTCAGTCTCGTCCGCCTTTTCCAGTTCTTCCGCGGCTTTGCGCAGGGCTTCCTCATCGTTGCGCTGGTCCAGCTTCTCCATGCGCTCAGCCACCTCCTGTTCGATGCGTGCAAGCTGGCGCAAGGCCTCGCGCTGATCTCCCGTGGCCTCGAGTTCCTCGACCGCGATTTTCAGCCTTTCCAAATCAATCTCCTCGGCTTCTTCCTCGTCCATATTCTCGGACAAGTCTTCGATCCATTCCTCCAGAGCCTCCAAACTTTCCTCCGAACGCGCCATCATAGCTTGCTGCCGGGCCTCCGCGGCTAATACCGCATCACTCGGGGGCAACAGAGCCAGGAGGAACATGAGCAACGCGCAGAACACAGTCGCCAGGGCAATTCGACGGGGCAGTAACCAAGGGACCTGTTTGGGATCAAGCGGCTCGACGGAACGGTCCGAAAGCCGAATGGTTAAATCATGCGCTTCTTCACGCTCAGGCAGGGCCTTGAAGTGCATGCTGCTGATTAAAATATCCTTGAGGTGGAAGGTTTCATCCGCAAAGCGGGCGGCTTCCGCCTTGCTCACACGACGCAATGCCGCGATCAGGAGGCCCAGCAAGCTAACGGGAAGAGCAATCCAGAGATAACCGATCTCCGGCACGGCATATCCGCGAACAATGTAATAGAGGCCATAAAGCACGGAAATTACCGTCGCAGCGAACAGGGCAAAAACGACAAAACGAAGCAAGACACGCCGGTTCAGGCGCTTGCGGATAATCGTGATAAACTGCTCGGTAGACATGTTTTCCAAAGGGGCTATTCGACTACCGAAACAGTAGTTAGTTCTTCTTTCAAGCGCTCAACTTCACCCTGCATCTTTTTTGAGAGAGACTCCGGTGAGACTTGTTCCAGGTATTTCAGTGCGGCCTCCTTGTCCTTATCCTTATCTGCAGCAATTTTTGCCAACTGCAAGGCTGCCTCACTGGATACGTCTTCCAGCTCAGGATATTTTTCCGAAGTTTCGATGGCATGGTTATACCATTTTCTGGCTTCTTGATACTCATCGTCACGCCCCTCAAGGTAGGCATTTGCCAGAATCATCGCCAGCCACGGTTCCCGGGGATGGTTCTTCATCGGTAAGTCCGAAACGACGGCTGTAATATCAGTATTTTCATAACGGGAAGAATAATCCAGCCCTTCCGTTAAGGCATCGGCTGATGTCGACCAAACTGTTTTGATATATTCTTTGTCGGCCAGCATCAGGGAAATAATCTCCTGCCGGGTTCTACTTTGCTTCTTACCGCTGCCACCACCGGCCATATCATCGACCAGAGAGAAAATCTTTTCCGGATTTTCCCATTTTTCCTTCAGTTTTTGAAGGCGCTCAATCGTGGTATCGGGCAAATTTTCATTGGCAGTCGAAGCCAAGTCCTTGGCCATCCTTGTCAGCAGGTAGTTGAAATATGGCAACACCTCGCGACTGGTTGATTCATCACTGAACGCGAGATTAAGCATGATTTCAGCAAGCGAAGACAACTCGATCAATGCGCTCCGGTCAGCCCGGCCCAGCACGTTCTTCAAATGGTCCTCATACAGATTGTTGTATGTTTTGAAATAGCGTTGGACATACCGGTCTCCCATGTGGCCGACCAAGCCGCGTACCTGATTCGTCAAGGCATCAATGTTGCCTGATCCCATCTCATGCTTGATAAACTCCTCGAGCAGATCCAGCTCTGCCCGGGCCGGCTGAGTGCGTCCAAAAGAATGGTCGTGTGCCTGCCGAATCACTTCCCTCAGGTCCAGTCCGCCGACCGCCTTTTCGATGTGCGCCATGGTCAGCTCAGAATCGGAAACAATCCGAACAATTTCATTCAAAAGCTCAGCATCCAAGCGCGAATCGCCGAGTTCAAGGCCCTGAATCAAGCTACGGGCGCGTTCTTTCTGCTTTGGAATTTCGGTTTTCTTCAGGTCATTGTCATCGCGAACCAGATGCAGCGCCGCTTTCGCGCGGAATCGCAGGTTTTCGTTAGGGACCTCCTCCAGAAACGGAACGAGATTCTCATGAAGGCTAACATCATAGCGAATACTGCTGTCCAAATCAAAATCGAAGGCATTCGGCATCAGTCTTAACGCATCACGATATTCGCCCGCCCGGATCATCTCCACAAAGAGGATGCTATTCCCCTCGAGAGCCCAGTAATGTTTTCCTACAAGTGACTTGGCAGCCTCGAGGTCCTTAAGTTTGAGTGCCATCTTGGCCAGGGCGTCCAAATATCGCTTCATCTCGTTGCGGTCGCCCTGCCCATAAGCCTTCGGAATGTTATCGACCAAATAGGCAAAGCATTCGGCATGGGCATCCCGGCTCTCTTCAACCATGTCCATAGTAGCAAGGTGAGCCAGGTTGTTGAGAAAGTCCTGACGGAGCGGTTCGTGACCAGCCTCGAGAAATGCCTGGAGGTCACTCACATACAGTCTGTTTAAATCAGGATTCTTTTCCAACCAATTGCGTATATCGCTCCGGGAGATGCTCCTCCAGAAATCCGTGCGCAGCTCTATGTTGATTTCATCCGAACCGAGCAATGTGACCATTCGATCCGCACCTTCCTTGTTTTCGCTGTCCCCGGAAGAGGCCTTCGCGATCACTGCCGCGGCAAAAACACGGTGCGACAGCGAAGCATCCGCCGGAATCTCCGATGCCCAGGAGGCCAGATCTTCAAGTTCATCATCGCCCAACCGCATACGCTCCATCGCATACGACCAGAGCGTTAAGGCGGCAAATTGGGCCTCAACATCAGTCTCCCACATTTTGTCAAACTCACTCAGCATCATGGGAACAAAGGCCGAATACTCCTTATTCCCTGACTTGGCTGCCTTCTTTTCATAATCATCAAATGCCGGACGCCAGCCTTCGCGGATCTGGTTGGTCATGTAATTGATATCACCGAAGCTGTCCCCCGAGCCCTCTTGTATGATTGCGGCAATGAAGCGGATCGACGGCCCAAGCCCCTCCGAAGAATTCCGGAATGGTTGTATCGCCTGATAAATCAACGAGCGATTGTTGCTCATAATCTGGGACTGGCTCTGGTTCATCCGTAAACGAAAGGCCTCTTCGCTTCTCTCTGTCCACTTGCTGTAGAGTTTGGCACAGGTCGACATGTCATCGACAAGCATGTTGGACAGCCATTTTTGTACCTGCTGGCGCTCGTTATAAATCTGATTTTGATCGACCGGTACGTCCCCCTCGAGATAAGCGGTAACTTCGCTCTCCAGGGAATCCAGCAACCGCGACTGAACCAGATGCAGCGCCGGATTTGCTTCCTTGCCGGCAATCGATTCCTTGAACCAAAATTGATATAGGTAAGCCAGTTCAACCTGTTCCCTTTCAGACATCGCACGCACCGCATCAAGCTTTCCTTCCAGCACCTTGATTGCGGTATCCTTGCCTGAGCTCCCTTCCAGCATAGCCGCCAGAAACGTCTCACTGAAATCCCCCTTCTTCAGCTCCTTGATGAAAGCTTTACGCTTATCTTTTTTATCCTCACCAGTAAACGTGATACGACTCAATGCACGTTCGTAGATCGATGCACTTCGATTGGGCGGTAGTAATGGAATTTGTCCCGGCCCGGCCGCCCCGGATTGATTCCGGAACACCTGCTCGTCCAGAATGATGAGCGTATCAAAGTCCTCGATCGAACCGAACAAGCCCTGGTTTCGGCACCAGCCCATCGCGGCTTCTACGCTATCAAAGCCCTCGCTGAGTTCGTTTCTAAGTTCGTTCAGAGCATAACTCTGGATTCCGATTTCATGTTTTTTCGTAAAGCGGAATACCGTAATCGCCAGCTCGGGGTTCTCCTTCGCGATATTGGCCAAGACCTGACGCAGCATGCGGATTTTATAACTCGGATGATTGCCGCCGTAATACTGGTTGGTCCATCCCCAGCGGCGGATAAATTCCTGCCAATTATCTTTCGGCCCGAGGTACTCGGTCGTAATCGATTCCAACCATTGTCCCACCAGCTGAAAGTCTTCCACCCCGTCCATCATATCAGCGATTCTACCGATAACTTGATTAATGTGACCGGTGTTTTGCTGAGCGAGCAGAGGTACTTGAATTCGCTTGATGAAGTTCAGCAAGGCCTCGCCTTCCATCCCCCGTGCTTCGATTAGGAATGGAAGGATATTCAGTTTATCCTGGTTCGCTCCATAAATGTAAGTGGCCTCACGACACCATTCCACGCATGATTCAGTAAATTCAGCATCATCCACTCCAATGAGCTTCACATATTCCTTGATTGAGGCGGCCAGCTCGGGGTCTCCTTCAACCACGATATCGTGAAGCTTTTCCAGTCGTGAGACACCCTTGTCTTCATCCTTCTGGTATAGCTGCATCAAGTAGACAAAAGGTGGCACTTCATTCTCCACGCTGCGACCACCGTAGGTATGCCTTCCCTGGAAAGTGTAAGACCAGCGGTTGGACGACCCGCCATAATAAATTTGCCTGAATGACGTCGCACCGACTTTCACATCGTTCTCGATGGCTTGCAGCGCGAGCGGTTCATACAAGGACTGCTTAATCGGTTTTTCCTGAGCGGTATCAAAGGCGTATCGGAGGATGAAAGCCTCTTCTGAAAGTTGCGGATGCCGCTGCATGCCTTCAATGAGCCTGACAAAATGCTCACGGCGAAAATCCCTCTTATCTTCATCGCCCCTACGGCTATTTCGATTCGGCCGCAGCAGGTCGGAAAAGCTCATCCGCCCGAGATAAACCGAAGAACCTACGTTGACAGCATAGTGAGGTGCCCAGTCGATGTTGCGATAATCTTCAAATTCCGGATCGAGTTCTTCGAGATAGGTGACGGTGAGTTCCAGCAATGCCATCCATGTTTCCAAATCCTGATTTCGCTGGGAGTAATTCATCTTCTTGACAATCCAGTCCCCCATTTCGTCCTGATAGACGGAATCCACCTCAGTAAGCTTACGGATCGCCTGCAGACGTTCCTCACTTTTGAGGAATAGAATCAATTCAAGTTGATACTGCGGCTCTTCCGGTCGCAACTCAGCCAATCTTTCCCAGACTTGCCTGGCCTCATCGCGACGTTCGAATTGCTCGAGAATCATCGCATACGTTTCCATCCGTCGGCGTGACTTTGTCTCTCCTGGATCAAAGCGATTGAGAACTTCGTCTTCGAGTCTGGCCCCGGTAATGCGCTGCACAACCTGCTTCAGACGTGGCGGATTGTAATGATTGGCTTGCTGGATCAAGCGTCGGACTTCACGAACCGCTTCGCTCGCCGCTGCCGCTTTCTTGCCGCTACCGGCAAGCTCGGTTATGCGATCCATAGGGTTGGATCTTCGTGACGAACCATGGGAGTAGCCAAGATGGGACATGGAACTCATGGCAAATCCCATGCCGGAGCTTGGCCCTTTGATGATACGCTCGGCTTCATCCTCAAGTCCCAGTTCATTCAATACGTCCGCGTAATACTGAAGTTGATGGCTGCGTATAGTAACCGTCTTGCGAAGCCGCAGTGCCGCGCTGCGTGCCGACTCGAGAACATCCTCGTCGATGGAGTCCAGATCCTCTTTTCGAACCATATCCAGAACCACCGCGACAATCGCTTGTTCATAACGGGATCGGGAAGCCCGTGCCTCCGGGTGTTTTAAAGCCTGCTCGAGAGTCTGAACTGCTGCCTTATTGTCTTCTTTTTGACCATACAGCCAGGTTGCATAGACAAAGAGTTGGTTCGGGTCGGGATTGTCCGAGACCAGTTCGTCGAACATTTTATCACAATTCTCGATGTCCTCTGCCATCCAATATACGAGCAACTTGAGTTCCGGACGGCTGAATGCCTCGACATGGGAGATCAAATCCAAATCACGCCAATCATCAGCCGCCAGGGCAGCACCTGGATAACCGGGACTTATGGTCCCCGGCTTAGCCAGAAAGCGGCTAATCATCGGATTTGCCAATTCAAGGTATGCCTCCTCAAAGGCAGGCAGTTGTAACTGCAGGTTACTGTGATGCCTGCGGTAGCCGTAATAGGAACTGTAAGCGGAACCGGGTGCAGTATTCGCCAGATTTTCGAGACGCGTAAGCTGTTCTTCGAGGACCCCGATCAATTCCTCTGTCGTGCCCTGATTGAGATAAAGTGTCGCGAGCACATTGAACCCCATCATCGCCAGCTGTGCTTTTTGTCGATCGGTCGACGTTGCGTCTTCGCTGTAGTAAAAGGCTTCGACCCGTTCTTTGAGTTTTTGCATCTGCGCGTCGCTTAATTCAACCACACCCGCATTTCGACCTGTGTTGCCGTAAGCAGGAGAAAGCAGCCGTAGCAATAGTTGGCTACTATGCCCGATCGACTCCTGGTCCTCAAAGCTGACATATTCGATGATGTGATCGACGTAACGTTCCCCCTTTTCCGGTTCGCGCATGAGCAAAGCCAATGCAAACTCGGAAGCGACCGCTGGGTTTTCATCCATATAGCTGTCGTAACCACGTTCTAAAATCTTTTCGGGAATAAAAGAGCCCCGGTGGATATAGCCCATCAGTAGCGGATAGGCTTCCGCATCTTCCGGATTTTCCTCGACGTATTTCAGCAACCGCACCGGTATGGAATTTGAGGAACGCCCGCCGCCAAGCGCGATCAGGATTGGCGCACAATCCAGGCCGGCACGACGCATCGCCTGAATGGCTTCACTCCGTTGCCCCTCATCCCACTCGGCAACCAGCGCACTCATCTGCAGCGCACACATGTCACGGAGAGTTTCCCGGTCGTTCGGCAGGAAAATTTGCGGCATCCCGAAGCCGGAGAGCCCCATGCCATAGCCGTGACTGCGGTGTGAATTCTGATTCAGGTAGGAAAACGTCTGGTTACTCTGAAATAATATTTTGGCAGCTTCACTTCCTTCCCGTTGCAGGAATCGGGCATTGTAACCATAATAAACCCGTTGTCTGCCCTGCGGCGGTTGCGGTAAGCCGATTAATTCCTGCTGAGGGCTTAATAAGCTCAACCATTTTTCAAATGCCTTCTCATCCTGTCCGGTCGCCTCCAGACAAACGCCCAGCAAGTAGCCCAGTCTCCAGTCATCCGGATGTTTCGCCACCGCCTCCTGCGCTTGCTTCAGGGCAATCTCCCACTCCCTCGCTCCAGCCAGCGAGTCGATGATCGACTCAAGCTCTCTGGCTGAGTGCCCGCCGGCAGGAGCCGATTGGAAGATAAGGTCATACGCTTTTTCCGTTTCCCCCATTCTGAGATAAAACGCGGACAGCGTATTCACATTGGCACTGTCGTCATCGATTCGAACCAAACGCTGTAGCGCTTCTTCCGTGGCTTCCAGGTCACCGTAGTTTTCATGCAATGCGGCCACCTGCCGGAGAAGCTCAGGATTGTCGGGCTGCAAATTGGAGGCTTGCATCAAGCTCTCACGGTACTGGTCCGTAAGGTTGCTCTCCCGGTAGACTTCAGCCAGGGCCAGCAGAGGAAAGACGGATTCCCTCTGTTGCTTGCGCATGGTGTTCAACTTTTCAATGAGTTGATCCGTCGTGCCCCGTTGGAGGTTGAGCCTGGCCAATTCACGCATCCAGCGCAGGCGCTCCGAATCCTTTTCTTCCTGATTAAACAGTCGCCAGTAGATGCGTGCCGCCTCTGCATATTCGCCTGCTGACTGATGCAGAGCCGCCAGGCGCAAAGTCAGGTCCAGATCGTCCTCGAATTTATATAATCCCCGCCGCATCTGCTGGATCGCTTCGTCATTCCGGCCTGCCGCCTCAAGCAGATCGGCCTCCTGTAACCATACTTTGGAATCGCCAGGGGTAAGCGCCTTCCAGCTATCGACGTACTCAATCGCACGATCCCACTCGCCCAGTTGCTGCAGCAAGCCGACAATTCGACGCAGGTTGAGCGGATTCTTGCCGGCATCCATCGCAATGAGCGACTCCATGGCTTCAACGGATTCATCCAGACGCCCCTGCATTTCTAAAATTCGGGAAACTTCGGAATAAGCAATAACGCCTCCAACCTTACGAATCCGCTCAACGGTTTCATCAACCGATAAACTGTCCCCGCTGACATACTCCAGATGAGCCTTCAGACAGAGCTCCTGTAATTTAAGCGAATCGCTCGATTCAAACTCATCCAGAAGGTTATCCACCTCTTCCGCGCGCTGAATAATACTAACCGCCAAATTCAATGCTGAGCTCAACTCAAACGCAGTCTCAGCCTTCAAGACAAGGGTGCGGACCCAACCGAGCGCTTGCTCCGGTACGGACTGGGACATCGCGAGATTACTTAATTCCTGAAGATAGAGTGAATCGGTCTTAAAATCATTGAGACGTGATTTCAGGAGCTCATAAGCCCTCTCTCCCAGAGATTCGCTTACCAGAGTACGTGCAATACGAATAAGGTCTTCACGGCCGACATCGGCAGCCATGGACTCCAGGAGGTCGATGGCCTTTTCATTCTTCCCACGCCCAAAGAGCCAGACCGCATAATTTTCCACCGACTCGACGTCTTCCGAATTCGCCTCAGCGAGTGATTTATAAATCGGCCCGGATTGGTCATAAAAACCGAACTGGTCAAAAACTTGAGCCACCTGTAAGCGTTCGCTCGAAGTGCTCCCGAGCAATTTTTCGTAGGATTGAAGCGTATCGAGCAGCGCTTCGCGGTCGCCGCTTCGGTCGACAAGAGAGGCATGCTTCAGGCGCAATTCTGCATCTTCAGGGTAGAGTTCGCAAAGTTTCCGGCTACTCTCGACCGCACGTTCCAAACGATCACTGCGCTCAAGAAAATCAACAAACGCTTCGTGGTTTTGACGATCACCGGGCGTCAACCGCAGTAGCTCTTGATACTGTTCGATGGCCGTATCCACGTCACCACTGGCAGCCAACGCTTGAATGCTACGTTTCCAGACTTCGACCCGTTGCGGGTATCGCTCGCTCAATTCACGGTAAAAGCTTCGAGCCGCATTCAAATCATTCATCCCGGCAACGACCAAATCCAGCTGGGCTAGGATTTCTTTCTCCAGCCATGAACCGGCCCCGACTTTATCCAGCAAGTCGCTGAGGTGAGTTTGCGCTTTGGAACGGTCTTCCTGCCGGACGTAAATTTCGCCGACATCAATCTGGTAGAGTGCTCTCTGATAAGGGTCGCTGGTGGAGTCGACCAGTTTGAGCGCGGTTCTCAGTGCCTCCTCCAGCATCCCTTCGCTAATCTGCAAATCGATCAGGTCCTCCATCAGCTCATGATCGTCGGGGAAATCCTTCAAAAGTTCACGCCAGATGAGGTCGGCCTCCTTGGTGCTGCCGGAGAGCGCGAGACAACTGCCCTTCAGGCGCTTTGCTTCGAGCATCTGTGATTCATCCAACTCACAGTTGAGTGCCCGCTCCAAATTATTTAATGCTTGCTCGTAATCCTGTAGTGCCTTGGCCGACTTGGCACGACTGAGCCAAAGCTCCCCATCCTCCGGTGCCAGTTCTGTTGCGGATTGATACGCCTCCAGAGCCATTCCTTCTTCACCCCGCTCGAGATAGAATACTGCAAGTACATGCCAATCGCGCGCACCCCCTGATTCGGCATTGGATAGAAGAAACTGTTCCAACTCCTGAATACTTGCGGAAGCCAACCATTCATCATAGAATCGGGTAAAAATGACTTCGGAGTCCGGCCGTTTTAAGAGCAACTCATGATATTTGAGCGCCTTCTCGTTCGTGACTTCTTCCGCATGGGCGGAAGTCAGAAAAGAAATAATGAGCAGACAAGAAACAAGGGGGCGGAAAAAAAACATGTCAAATGGGGCGAAATGCACACAAACAATACGTTCGCAAGAAAGTTCCCGCCTTTCTGTTGCCCCTTTCGAATCGAGTCAAGCAAAGCGTCCTATCTGCCTAAGAATAAGGCAGGTTCCCCTGCAATATATGCAATTCTTACTCCAAAACCCGCTCAACGGAGCCAATCGCCCGGGCAAAGGACAAACGACTGAGTCCATATAGATAGATTGCCCGCAAGTGGCTGCTTTCCGCATCAGCCAGACGCTGTTGGGCATCGATCAGCTCTCGGTTGTCTGCGAGGCCTTCGTTGTAGCGCTCGCGGGCCTGGTCGACCTCATCTTTGCCCAGTCGAACCTCGTCCCGCGCAATCTCGATCTGCGCGTAGCGTGAATCCATATCGAGCATGGCAAATTTGAACTGGCGCTCGATTTCATTACGCAGCTGACGGGTGGCGTATTCGTTCTGGCGAACCGCCGCCCGGGCTTCACGACTCTCCGCTGCAATGCGGCCGCCTTCCCAGATGGGGATACTCGCTTCGATGCCCACCATCCAGGCTTCGCCTTCCTCGCCATCGAAAGCCTCGTTCGAGTCGTAACCCCAATCGGCAAAGAGCTCAAGCGAGGGCAGGCGTTGCCAGGTGACCGCCCTTTTCGCCAACTTAGCCTGGTCGAGTTGCAATTCCTGGCTTTGAAGTTCCGGTCGCAACTCGGTGAGGTCGGCCATTAGACCGTAGCGCTTCAGTGCCGGCGGCGACTTGACCCCATCCACCAACGATCGATCAAGGACAACTTCCGTATTCAGATCGATATCCAATAGATTCTTCAGTTGCAGTATCGAGTCGTCGGCTGCGGTTTCCGCTTCCATGAGCGAACGTTTCACCGTGGCAAGTCGAACTTCTGCACGGGTCACATCGATTTTTACCGCGACGCCGGCGTCGAATTGTTGCTGCGCCAAATCAAGCAGGCGCTGTTCCCGCTCAAGGTTACCCTGGAAAATTTCAATGCGCCGTATGTCACGCAACTGCGTGAAATAGAGTAATATGGCCTGATCGAGAAGATCCTGCACCGCAACCTCGTAATCGAGCTGTTCGATCGCATGCGACAACTTGGCGATACGGAAATCGGCATAGCGTTCCGCATCAATCAGGCTGAGACTGCCCTCGATACGGGAACCGAAAGAGTTGAACGGGGGCGAATTCGTATTGGCTCCCGCAAACCCCCGACCCAATTGCGTGCGCATTTGTTGGGCCCGCAGGCCGAACTGCGGTAGCAACTCCGCCCGACGCTGGTAGGCCTGCTCCAGGGCGCGCCGCACATTCTCCTTTTGAATCAGAAGCTCCAGATTTTGACCTTTTACCCGCTCAATCACGTCCTCGACGCTCAGGTGCATGGGCCCGGAGACATCAGGCGAAGGCGCTTCTTTAGAAGAAGCCTCCGCGGCAAAAGCTGCGAGCGCACCGGCCGCAAAGTTGGCAAGGACTAGACTGATTATCTTGAATTCTCGAATCATGACAAAATAGTAGTGTCGCATCGGACGCACTGACGGCAGTATTTTCTGAAAGTCCATCTTTGCAAGTCGCCAAATCAAACAATTGTTTAATTTCCATATGAAAATCGGCATCGCTCAAATCAATACCACCGTCGGCGACCTTTCCGGCAACAAAGCACTTATCCTCGATGCCTACCGGCAACTTACCGAACTGGGTGCCGAACTCGTCGTATTTCCAGAGCTGGCGGTTTGCGGCTATCCACCCCGAGACCTCCTCTTCAAGAGCCGGTTCGTTTCGAACACGGAGGCGACCCTGAAAGAGATTGCCACCCAGACAACAGAAGTCCCCGCCGTGGTTGGCTTTGTCGAAAGCCGTCCCAAGGGCAGCAAGGGCCGGCCCTACTACAATGCGGCGGCATGGTGTTCACATGGCGAGGTGCAACACATCGCCCGCAAGTCGTTACTGCCGAACTACGACGTCTTCGATGAAGAGCGCTATTTTGAGCCGGCCGAAGGGCCCAGTGTCATCGAGTGGCAGGGCCGGAAAATCGGCATCACCATTTGCGAAGACATTTGGACCCATAGTGACATCCCGACCAGTCGCCGTTACTGCGACGACCCGGTAGCCGATTTGGCGACTCAGGAAATCGACTTATTGCTGAACCTCTCCGCCAGCCCCTGGCACGAGGGCAAGAACGAAGCCCGTGAGCCTTTGGTCCAGGACGCAGCTTCCCGCTGCAAGTGCCCGGCCGTCTATTGTAATGCCGTTGGAGGGAATGATGAGCTGATTTTCGATGGCGGCAGTCTGGTCGTCGACCCCGAGCGCGGCCTGATTGCCGGTCTCGCCGCCTTCGACTCGGAAAGTTGTCTCATCAACCTGGAGAAGCCGGAACCTTATTTCTCCGAAAAATTCAACCTCAAGGGCAATGCCGCCACGCAAAAAGCGCTGGTTCTCGGCCTTCGTGATTACGCCCACAAAAGCGGTTTCAAGAAAACCCTCATCGGTCTCTCCGGAGGCATCGACTCGGCGGTGGTCTGCGCCCTGGCCGTTGAAGCTTTCGGACCGGAGAATGTTACGGGCATCGCGCTCCCCTCCTCCATCTCCAGCCAGCACAGTCGCGACGATGCCGCCGCACTGGCCAAGAACCTGGGCATCGAGTACCACGAAGTCGCCATTGCGGAAAGCGTTGCCGCCTCGGAAGCGGCCCTCGCCCCGCTCTTCGGCGACCGGGCCAAAGATGTGACCGAAGAGAATATTCAGGCCCGCACCCGCGGCCTGCTGCTGATGGCCATGTCGAACAAACTCGGCGCCCTGCTCCTCACCACCGGCAACAAGAGCGAGATCTCCGTCGGCTACTGCACGCTCTATGGCGACATGTGCGGTGGACTCGCCGCAATCTCGGACCTGCCGAAGATGAAAGTTTACGCCCTCGCCCGGCACATCAATGCCGATGCCGGTCGCGAACTCATTCCGGTCAACACCATCGAAAAGCCCCCCTCCGCCGAACTTCGGCCCGACCAGAAAGATGAAGACTCGCTCCCCGCTTATCCCGTCCTGGACGGCATCCTGCGGCTTTATGTCGAAGAAGGCCTCTCCCGCGCCGAGATCGTGGCGAAAGGTTACGAGCGGGAAGTCGTCGACGACATCGTGCGGAAGGTCGATCTGAACGAATACAAGCGCAAGCAGGCCGCCCCGGGACTCAAAACCACCCCGCTCGCCTTCGGTATCGGACGACGGATCCCGATCGTCCAGAAATATGTGAGTTGAGAGTTGAGAGGTGGAAGTTGATTGTTGAGAGTAGCCGCATGGCCAACTTTCAACCAGCAACCAACACCCATCCACCTTCGAAAGATCTCTTCGAACGCGCCCAGCAACTCATGCCCGGCGGGGTGAACTCTCCGGTCCGTGCCTTTCGTTCCGTCGGCGGTGCGCCATTCTTTACCAAATCGGCAAAGGGCGCGCACCTGACGACGGCCGACGACCGGGAACTGATCGATTTCGTCTGCACCTGGGGGCCGGCCATCCACGGACATAACGATCCGGATATCCGTGAGGCCGTGGCCGCAGCCCTGGAAAATGGAACCAGCTTTGGCACGCCCAACCCTTACGAGGTCGAGATGGCGGAACTCATCGTCGAATTGGTCCCTTCGGTTGAGAAGGTCCGCATGTGTAACTCCGGCACGGAGGCTACCATGTCGGCCATCCGTCTGGCCCGTGGCTACACCGGTCGCAGCAAGATCATCAAGTTTGCCGGCTGCTATCACGGCCACGTCGATTCACTCTTGGTCAAGGCCGGTTCCGGCGCCCTCACCCTTGGTAATCCGGACAGCGCGGGCATCCCTGCGGGCTTCGCCGCCGAAACCATTGTGCTCGATTACAACGATGTGGACGGGCTGGAGAAAGCCTTTGCCGAACACGGTGAGGACATTGCCGCCATCATTGTCGAACCCTACCCGGCCAATTGCGGGCTCATCCTTCCGGACGAAGGGTATCTCGAATCTCTGCGGACACTCTGCACCGGCAACGGTACCGTGCTCATCTTCGACGAGGTCATGACCGGCTTCCGCGTCGCTCTGGGCGGGGTTCAGGAGCGGGTCGGCATCACGCCCGACCTCACCGCCATGGGCAAGATTATCGGCGGCGGACTGCCGGTCGGTGCGCTCGGCGGAAAGACCGAAATCATGGACCACCTGGCCCCGCTCGGTCCCGTTTATCAAGCCGGCACGCTCAGCGGCAACCCGCTGGCCATGGCGGCGGGAATCGCTTCACTGAAAAAGCTCAAGGCGACCAATCCCTACGCAACACTGGAAAAGCTGGGCGCACAGATCCGCGATGCTCTCCTCGATGCCGCCAAGGCAAAAGGAATCGCACTGCAGATCCCCCAAGTTGGCTCCATGTTTTCCCTCTTCTTCAACGAAGCCCCTGTTCGTGACTTCAACGACGCCACTGGTAGCACCACCGATCATTTCAGTAAGCTCTTCCACTACGCGCTCGATCACGGAGTGTATCTGCCGCCTTCGGCTTACGAAACCTGCTTCCTCTGCTCCGCGCACGACGGCGAGGCCATCGAGCAGGCGGCCGAAGTGCTGGCTGCGGGAATCAAAAAACTGTAGGGGCTTTGCTTGCAAAGCCCGCATCGCCTTCCAGTCGATGCCCCAAAGGTTCGAAGCGCCCCGCCAGTCACGCATTGAGCGTGCGGCTGAAGTCTTGAGGAACGGAATTAAGAGTTTAGCTGAGTAATTGGAGCGAGGACATTCCTGTCCTCGTTGCACGCGTGGGTGGACAATAATGTCCACTCTCCAAATGACTTAATCCGATCCGCTCAGAGTTTCTTCGCCGCTTCAAGGAATCCGGCTACTTTCCACGAAGGACCTTCTTCGCGGTAGGCAACCTTACCCGTCGCATCGACCAGCAGGGTCGCCATGGTATGGTTGATGGTGCCGTCCTCCTCGATTGTCATGATGGCAAACTGACGGAGCAGATCGTCGACCACCTCTTGGTTCATCGTGAGCAGATGGAAATTATCGAACTCCACTCCATAGCCCTTCCCGTAGCTGCGAAGCGTTCCCGGAGAATCAAACGCCGGATCGAAACTAATCGTCACAAAGTGCAAATCGTCCAGGCCCGCGCCCCGTGCCGCCTCCTGGAGTTTCTCCATCTTGGAGCTGGACGCCGGGCACATCTTGGCCGCCTGGCAGCGGGTAAAAATAAAATTCAGCACAAAGGGATGTCCACGCAGATCCTCGATCTGAACGAATGCGCCGTGCTGATCGATCATGCCAAAGTTCGGTATGCGGTCGCCTTCCCGTAGATACTTTCCCCGCCCCATCGCTTCGGTCTCACGGTGCAGGATGCGGTTGACCAGCCGAACCTCATTCGCCCCTTCGCCGTCCAATGGAAAGACCTGCTCCAAATGCCAGGCCTTGTTGTAGAAGTTTGCGTTCGCGCGGATCCGCCGTCCGACATAGCCGATCTCGAGATCACCGCGACTGACGCGAAAGCTCTGCTTTTCACCGGTCGCCACCTCCGTGCTCGCCGACTTCAAAACCTGTACTGCAAAGGTCCTGGCCTCGGGATCCACCGAATCGACCCTGCCCTCGATGACAAACGCGGCTAGCAGCGCGTTCTGTACGAAAAGAAAAAATACGAGAAAACGTAACACTGCAAAAACGATGCTCGTTGCCGCTTAAAACTCAAGGGGAGTTGTTGAATCCGCCATCATTCAGTAGGAAAGGTGGGCAAAACCGAAACGACTTCTAATCATGGCGCGTACCAGATGAAAGGCGCAGGCAAAACCGCATGTGTGGATCATCGGCCTTACCGACCGATGCGACGAAAGCTGTGCGATTAAACGCTCAACCCAAGCTGCCCGAAGGCGACCTTGCGCTCCTCCAGCAGTTCATCATTGGAGGCCTTGATCTGCGCTTTGGCGTAGTCGTTGAGTTGAATCCCTTCGACCACCCGCCAGTTGCCCACAGCGTCCACTTTGATCGGCAGCGAGGTAATGATGCCGGCCGGGGTGTCATACTCGCCCTTGGAGAGGACGCAGACACTGTGGAAGCCACCGCGCGTCGGCGTGTTCAAATCACATACCGTATCCACAACCGCATTGGCGGCGGACGCAGCCGAAGAAGCACCACGGGCCGCAATGATGGCGGCGCCGCGCTTGCCCACAGTCGGAACGAAAGTATTTTTAAGCCAGTCCTCGTCGGTAATGACATCGGTGGCCTTTTGCCGGGAAATCTTCGTATTGTAGAAATCCGGGAACATGGTCGGGCTGTGATTGCCCCAGACGCAGAGCTCGGTCACTTCCTGCACCGGCACCCCGGCTTTCTGGGCCAGTTGAGTCTTGGCCCGGTTCTCGTCCAGACGGGTCATGGCGAAGAACTGCTCGTCGGGGATATCCGGCGCGCTCTTCATCGCGATCAGGCAGTTGGTATTGCAGGGGTTGCCCACCACCACGACGCGTACGCTCTTCTTCGCGTGGTCGTTGATGGCCTTGCCCTGCCCGACAAAGACCTTGCCATTGATGCCAAGCAGATCGGCACGCTCCATCCCCTGCTTGCGCGGCACCGAACCGACAAGCAGCGCCCAGTCGACATCCTTGAAACCTTCACTGAGGTCGGAAGTCTGCACGACCTCGGTCAGCAGCGGGAAGGCACAGTCATCCAGCTCCATGGCCACGCCCTTGAGCGCGTCCATACCCGGCTCGATCTCGATCAAATTCAGCGCCACCGGCTGGTCCGGCCCGAACATCTGTCCGGAAGCGATGCGAAAAAGAAGGGCATATCCAATGTTACCGGCAGCACCGGTGACTGCGACTCGTATGGGGGGATTTTTTTTCATAAAAAATCAGTTTTCTAGTTTTCAGTTGGTGAGCTCCGGGGAATTTCGCATCGTAGGGGTGGTGCTAGTGCCACCCGTGAAGCTTGCGAGGTGTACCGTATCTTCCGCTGTGACTACGTGTGTTCGCGGGCTTCGCAAGCAAAGCCCCTACGCGAGTTTCTCCATAATCATGTCGGTGATCTTCTGGACAAGGGCCTCGTCGACATCACCGGCTGCGGGCGCGCTGTTCGTTCCGCAACTGCAGGCTGCCGGTTGCGGCTGGGTATGCACGGTGTAATCGCCCGCGTCGCAGAGCTCGCATTCCTTGAGTTCGTCGAGACGATGGTCGGGCATGCCGAGCTTCTTGCGGAGTAAAATCAATTCCTTGAGCTTGTCGGGGCCGTATTGCTTCGGTCCGCCGATCTGCGTGGTCACGGTCACCGTATGACAGAAGGCGTCGGTGTTTTCCATTTTCCAGTAGGCGTCCTCGACGTCCTTGCCCCAGCAGATGACACCGTGGTTTTGCATAAGGATGGACTGGTGCTTCTTCGCCAGTTGGCCGACTTCCTTGGCGTTCTCGGGGGTCCCGGGCGTCTGGTAGCTGGCAAAACCAATCTCGCCGAGAAAGACTTCCGGCTCGGGAATAAGGCAGGACGGCGGGGTCACTCCGGCCACGGCGAAGGCGGTGGCGTAGACCGGGTGCGCGTGCACACAGGACTTGGCCTTGGGCTCGTTTTTCATGATGCCGAGGTGCGTATTGACCTCCGACGTACGCGGACGGGTGCCGGCGACCTGATTGCCATCGAGGTCGACCATGCAGATGTCGTCCGGCGTCATGAAGCCCTTCGAAATCAGCGTCGGCGTGCAGAGAACGAGGTTGTCCCCCACCCGAACCGTAATGTTCCCACCGTTGCCGTCGACGTAGCCCTTGCTCCAGATGCGCTTACCGATGTGGCAGATGCGCTCCTTCAGGGCGTGAATTTCCGGGGAGTAGAAAAACTTCTCCAACTCGGCAGCAGTCTGTGGGTCGCCGCCGGGTTTCCAGTTGTATTCCGCATCCGGCAGGACCGGGGTGTGAATCTTCGGCTTGTCCCCGGAGACAACCAGAGACGGTGCAGCCGGCTTGCCCCGGTGCTTGCGCATGATGTCGCGTGCCATCGGCGTCAGCTTGGCATTCTCAGGAATCGTGCTCAGGCACTGGCCCTGCTCGATCATCTTCTCGAGGTCTTTGGCGGTATATAATTTGCTCATATTGAAAAGGAGTTAGAAAAAAGAAGTTGGGAGTTAGGAGGACGCCGGCGGCGCATAAGCGTAGTGGTCGAGTATCGCGACGTTGATAGCGTCGAGAGGAATCGGCTCGGGAAAAGGCTGGGTGGCTTCGGCGCCTTCCACGTAAAGGATCTCATCGCCGACTCCAGCACCGATCTTGTCATAGACGACCGGCGTGGAGGCCTGGCTGAGTCCGGCGTTTTTACCGCTGAGCTCGTCCTTCCCCATCGGACTGACCAAGAGCCAGCGGGCTCCGCGGAACTGCGGGGCTCCCTGACTGAGGGTGACTGTGCCAATGACGCGTCCGGGTTTCATGATTCGTCGAGGATGCCGATCACCTGGTTGCGGATCGGTGAGGTTTCGTCGTGAACGGTATTCTGGGTCCAGGACCCGTCCGTGGTGATAAAGACTTTGGCATGCCGGCCCGCCCCGATGGGATCGACCGCTGCGATAGGCATACCCGCGTCTTTGCCATTTTCATCCACCGGCGTGCAAAAGACGATCTTCTGTCCCTTGAGGCTCGGGTGAGCGATGGTGGCTGTAGCCCAGCCGTCTATGCGGGCGTGCAGCATTAACCGATGATGTTGAGCTGGTCCACGAGGGCGCAGCGGCGGAAACGGGTAAAGGTCTTCGGGGTGGTGATGCCTTCCCCGGTGGTCGTTGCGATCGAGAAACTAATGTAGCCTTCGCCGCCCATTCCGAGACCGGCCACGCAGGGGCCGTTCTTGACAAAGAGCGTGGTATCCATGGCCTGCCCCATCTTTGTCATGTTGGCGACGTTCATGGTATGCACCATGGCGGAGTGCTTGTAGCCGTGTTCGGACTCCTTGGCGATGCGGATGGCATCGTTGAAACAACCGGCACGTACAATTGGCAGAAGCGGCATCATCTGCTCCTCGTCGACGAAGACATCGTCCGCCTCGGTTTCCGCAATGAGCATTTCCACTTTGGGATCGATCTTCAGCCCGGCGATGGCGGCGAGCTTGACGGGGTCGGCACCGACGTATTCGCGGTTGAGCACGGCGTGCGAGCAACCGCCGTCACCGTCCTTAAAGTCGAAGACCTCTTTTTTGATCGCCTCGAGCTGTGTTTTGTTGAGAAGCACCGCTCCGTTCCGCTTGAGCGCATCCAGTGTCTTTTTGTAGCTGTCGCCGACGGCGACAATTTGTTTTTCGCCGATGCAGAGCAGATTGTTGTCAAAGCCACCGCCCAGGATGATGTCCTTGGCCACCTTGTCGAAGTCGAGCGCATGACAATCGTCGACCACGACCGGTGGATTGCCCGGACCGGCGCAAATCGCGCGCTTGCCAGTCTTCATGGCCGCGTCCACCACGGCCGGACCGCCGGTGATACAAAGTAGATCCACATCCTCCGAGGCGCAGAGCTCGTTAAAGGAATCCAGCGAAGGTTTTTCCACGGTGCAGATCAGGTTTTCAATCCCTGTGGCCGCCTTGATCGCTTCGTTGAATTCATGGATGGCGATGGCCGCACAGGCGGCACCACCCGGGTGCGGATTGAAGACGACTGCATTTCCGGCCGCCACCATATTGACGACATTACCGGCCAGCGTCGGTACCGAGTGGGTCACCGGTGTGATACTGCCGATCACACCCCAGGGGGCACACTCTTCCATGGTGATCCCCGCGTCGCCGCTCATGCCGAAAGGCGTAAGAAACTCCGTGCCGAGCACGTTCTTGATGCCGTGCAGCTTGGCGATCTTGTGGTCGAGGCGACCGATCTTGGTTTCCTCAAACTCGATTTTACCCCAGCGGTCGGCGTGGTCCGCACACATCGTTTTCACGATCTCGATCACCTTGGCACGACCGGCAAAGCCCTGCTTCTTCAATTGCTCGAAACCGCCGCGCGCCGCCCGGGCAGCACTGGAGGCGTCTTCGAATACACCGTGCCTGGCCCCGCTGGCCTGGATCGCTACCGATTTCGGCGCGGAAGGGGCGACATAAGCTGAAACCGATTGGGTTTGCAGTGACGACAATACCTCGGTGACGACATCGCGGATGGCGGCTTCACTTAATTGACTCATCTAAATTCCTTTTCTTTTGGAACAGGCGTCTCGCCTGTTTGCATCGTTTTAACCATTCTTCGCTTCGTAGGTTTTCTTGCCCTGCACGCTGACGGTATCAACGAGTCCGACAATGGCCGCGTCGACCGGCATGGTCTTGAGTCCGTCGGCCTGACGGGCGGAACTGCCTTGGGCAAACATCACGAGTTCACCCTCCCCGGCTCCGAGCGTGTCGACGGCAACGATGGTGTTACCGCCGGGCTTGAAGCGCGAAGGGTCCTCGGGGTCGATCAACATCGGACGAAGCAGGAGGAGCTTTCGACCCCGCATGCTGTCGTCCTTCTTGGTTGAGACGACGGATCCTATGACTTTACCCAAATACATGAGAAAAAGTTACTTGGATGCGGTTGAGCGCTTTGCCTTCGCACCGGGAACCACGATATCGGTATCGTCGTGCGGGCGTGCAATGACATGGGCGCTGACGACTTCACCGTAGCGGCCTGCGGTTTCGGCTCCGGCTTCGATCGCTGCATTCACTGCCGCGACGTCTCCGGTAACGACTGCGCTCACGAGCGCGCTGCCAACACCCTTCATCGGGCCGGTCAGTTCGACGTTAGCTGCTTTGAGCATTGCGTCCGTGCCTTGGACGAGAGCGATAAGGCCCTTGGTTTCTAGTATTCCGATTGCTTGTTTTGCCATGATATTTTGTGGGTTAAGTTATGAGATTCGGGATCCGTGAAGTGGGATTCGAGATTTAGTGATAAGGGATATGTGAGAGAGTCCTTTTCGTAGCCGAAGCCCTTCGGCTTTGAGTTATAAGAATGAATATATTTTTAATTTTGGTTAGTGAGATTGTTTAAAACGGTAAACTTCGCGAGCGATGACCAACTCCTCGTTGGCCGGGATCACGCAGACTTTGATTTTGGATTCGGGGGCGCTGATGATGCCTTCCTTCCCCCGGACTGTCGCATCGTTGGCGGCGGGATCGATGACGACACCAAGGTCCTCCAGACCGGCGCAAACTTTGGCCCGTAGATTGGCATCGTTTTCGCCGATGCCGGCGGTGAAGGAAATGACTTCCGCACCACCCATCTTGAAGTAAAAGGAACCGGCCCAGTGGCGGATACTGTCGATCAACACATCGACCGCCAATTGGGCGTCCTTGTTGCCTTCGGCCGCAGCTTCGCGAACGTCGCGGGCATCATTGCTGACACCGGACAAGCCGAGCAGTCCGCTCTCCTTGTTGAGCTGGCGTTCCGCCTCCTCCATCGACAAGCCGAGCATCTTGTTGACATAAGGGATCGCCATGGAATCGAGATCCCCCACCCGGTTGTTCTGCGGAAGGCCGCTCTGCGGACTGAAGCCCATGCTGGAACCGATGGCGACGCCGTTTCTGATACCGACCACCGAGCTGCTGCCACCGAGGTGGCAGGAGATCACGCGGAGCGGATCGCCGGAATAGTCGCTCGGCCCATCGACATAGAGACCGCGGGCACGTTCGAACACGGCATCGTTACCCACAAGTTCCGCCGAACGCTCGGCGATGAACTTGTGGCTGGCCCCGTGGAAGCCGTAGCGCCGGATGCCGAGCTCCCGCCAGGACTGCGGAATGGCATAAACCGTTGCCGCCGGATCGACCCATTGAAAGAACGCGGTTTCGAACAGGGCGACCCGCGTGACCGCGGGCAGCTTTTCTTTGAAACAGCGAATCCCTTCCGCGTAGGCCGGGTTGTGCGCCGGGGCCACTTCCTTGAATCCGTCCAGTGCCGCGAGTACCCGATCGTCGGCTTCGACACAGCCGCTCAGGTCCTTCCCCAGCACGGTCTTAAAACCGACCGCGTCCAGGTCGTCCCCGGAGGCGAGATGCCCGTCAGCCTTCAGAGTTGCCAGCATTTCCCCGATACAGGCGGTATATTCGGAAACGCGCTCAAAACCGCCTTTGGCCAATAGCGTGGCCTCGGTATCGCCCATATCAAAAAGACGATACTTGAAGGAGGTGGATCCGAGGTTGGCGACGAGAATTTTCATGCGAATTCGGAGAATTCAGTTGTTCAGCTACCAGTTGCTCCGTTTTCAGTTCCTCGATTATCAAACTGATAACTGGAGAACCGAAAACCGGTTAACTGCGAAGCATCGCTTCGCTCTAGCCAATCCAGCTTCCCAATTTACCGAGGTCATCGTGCGGGCGCGGGATCACCTGGACCGCGACCACTTCGCCGACCTGTCCCCCGGCATCCGCACCGGCTTCGACCGCGGCTTTGACCGCGGCAACGTTACCTGTGAAGAATGCGGTCACGAGACCACTGCCGATCTTTTCCCAGCCGGTCATGGTGACATCGGCTGCTTTCAGAGCGGCGTCGCTCGCTTCCATAAGGGCGACAAAGCCCTTACATTCGATCATTCCTATTGCTTCTTTTGCCATGATAATTTCTCCGGTTAAAGTTATGCTTCAAAAAATTTGAGAAGGTCATCGTGCGGGCGCGCGATCACGTGGGAGGCGACGAGCTCGCCAACATTGTTGGCCGCTTCGGCACCGGCTTCGACGGCGGCTTTGACGCTGCCAACGTCCCCCTTAACGAGAACGGTCAAAAAACCGCCGCCGATGGAGACTTGCTTGACCAGGCTGACAGACGCTGCCTTGGCCATGGCATCACTGGCTTCAATGGAACCGGTGAGACCCTTCGTTTCGATTAATCCAATGGATTCACTCATGATAGTATGTGGTTTGGTGTGATGTGTTGATTGAAAATGCGATGCGGGATGCTGGATCCGTGATACGCGGTTTGAGATTTTTTATTGGGAATTTCTAATGAAACCGCGTGAGGCGAAGCCTTTTACGCGGCAATGTTCGGTGTTACTTGATCAATTCGCAGGGCACGTCCTGGGAGAAGCCGCAGGCATTGCCCTCGTCGGTGTCGATATGGACTTCCAGTTTAAAGGAGGGGTCGACGCGCACGAAGATGCGATCGAATGTCACGCCGACATCGCCGCCGACACGGAGCTTCATGAAGGACTTGTTCTCCACACCGTAGAAGGCGGCGTCTTCCGGCGCCATGTGCACGTGGGGAGCGGCGCGGATCACGCCTTCGTTCATCTCGAGAAAGCCGGCGGGCCCCATCAACATGCACCCCGGCGTACCGGCGATGTCGCCGGAGTTGCGCACCGGCACCTTGAACCCAAGCGAAATCGCATCCGTGGCGGCGAGTTCGACCTGGTCGAAATCACGGCAGGGGCCGAGAATTCTCAAATTGGAAATCACCCGGCTCCGGGGGCCGATCAGCGTGACCGATTCTTCCGCCGCGTATTGCCCTTCCTGGTACAGCCATTTTTTCGGGGTCAGCTGGTGCCCCTTGCCGAACAAGGTCTCGACCGATTCCTGGGAAAGGTGGCAGTGACGCGCGCTGATGTTGACCACCAGTGGATTGGGCCCCTGAGACGCCTGGGGCGAAGTACCGTTTTGCACGTGACGACGGAGACTCTCACGCACAAGCTGGGCAATCTGGGCTCGATTGATAGAGGGGTTGTTTGCTGCAGCCATTCGTAGAAATTTGGAATTCAGCGCTAAAAAACCAACTTTTTAGGCCTAAAGTCAACATATTTCTTGCATAAACCCAAAATTATCCAGATTTTGGAGCAATGTTAGCCCCCGAACGTCAGCAGCAGATTCTCACCCTGCTGGAAGAGCGCGGTACCGTCCGTACCATTGATCTGGCTGAGGAATTCCAGGTGACGGATGAAACCATCCGCCGCGACCTGCAGATTTTGGCCGACAACGGCCAGCTCACGCGCATCCACGGTGGCGCAAGCAATCTCAACGGCCGGCCGAAACTGCAGTCCTTTACCGAGCGCCGCTCCATCCATGTGGAAAAGAAGCGGGCCATCGCGCGGACCGCGATCGAATTCATCCAACCCGGGCTGACCTATGCCTTCGACAGCAGCACCACTGTCTTTGAGCTGGTTTGCTCCCTGCCCGACCTGCCCTTCCGGGTGGTCACGAATGCCTACGCTGTCATTGATCAACTGATCGCCCACGAACAGACCGAGCTTATTTCCACCGGAGGCCGCTACCATCCCAAAACCCAGACCTTCGTCGGCGGGGACAGCTACCACTCCCTGCGGCGACACAATATTAACTGCGCCTTTGTTTCCAGCGTCGGCCTCGACCCGGTGCAAGGTGCGGCGGAAGGCTTTGAAGAGCAGGCCGTCTTCAAGGAAAACCTCGTGCAAATGTCCGAGGAGGTGATCCTGCTCATCGACTCCACAAAGCTGATGCAACGTTCGGAATATTTCTTCGCGGGCATCAACCAGCTCTCGCGTATCATTACCGACAACGAAGCCGACCCGGAGGTCATTCGCAAATTGATTTCATCCGGTTGTTCCGTCACGGTGGCCGGGTAATCCGTTTTTATCCCTTTCATGAGTCAGAATAAAGTTTATCTCGCAGTCGATCTTGGTGCTGGCAGTGGACGTGTCCTCGCCGGAGAGTTCGACGGAAAACACATTGAGCTGCATGAGCTCAACCGATTCGAAAATATCGGCCTCGAACTACCCAGCGGTTCACACTGCAATGTGCCGGCACTCTACCAGAATATACTGGATGGCCTGAGAATTGCCGCAGACAGATACGGCGATGCGGTCATCAGCCTAGGCATCGATACCTGGGGCGTGGATTATGGCCTCCTGGATAAGGACGGACGTCTCCTGGGCATCCCCTACTTCTATCGCGATAGCCGGACTCAATCCATGATGGAGAAGGCCGAACAGATCGTGCCAAAGGAAAAGATCTATGAGGCGACGGGCATACAGTTCATGTTCTTCAACTCACTCTACCAATTACTCTCAGAGGTCGAAGGCCGGAACTCGGGCCTGCAAGTCGCGGAAGACCTGCTCTTCATTCCCGACCTCCTCGGTTACTGGCTCACCGGTAAAAAAGTCCAGGAACGCAGCATCGCCAGTACGTCCCAGCTCTACAATCCAAGGAAGAACGACTGGGATTACGAGCTGATCGAAAAGTTTGGCCTCCCGAAGCATCTTTTCAAAAAGCTCAGCGATCCGGGCCACGTGCTCGGCGGGCTGAGCGAAAAAGTCGCCCGCAGAACCGGCCTAAACGGGACCAAAGTTATCACCGTGGCCGGCCACGACACTGCCAGCGCCGTTGCCGCCGTTCCCAGCCAGTCAGCCACTCCGGCTTACCTGAGCAGTGGCACCTGGTCGCTGCTCGGGCTAGAACTACCCGAACCGGTCATCAACGAGCAATCGCTAGCGGACGGTTTCACCAATGAAATCGGCGTCGGCAACACCATACGTTTTTTGAAAAACATTTGCGGTCTCTGGCTCATCCAGCAGAGCCGCCGCTACTGGCGGGCCGCGGGCGAGGATATCGCTTACAGCAAAATGGCTGCTTTCGCGGCAGAGGCGGAACCATTCCGCAGCTTCATCGATCCGGACAGCCCGCTCTTTGTCGAAGAAGGCCACATGCCGGAAAAAATTCAGCAATACTGTAAGAAGACAGGTCAAGCCGTGCCGGAGACCAAAGGCCAGATCATCCGCTGCATTTACGAGAGTCTGGCACTGCGTTACGCCGAGGTTTGGCAGAAACTGCTCGAGTACACGGAAACACCCCCGAAGACGCTTCACATCGTGGGCGGCGGCTGCCAGGACAAGCTGCTCAACCAATTCACCGCCAATGCGCTCGGCATGCAAGTCGCTGCATGCCCGGTGGAAGCCACGTCACTGGGCAACATTCTGGTCCAGATGATGAATGACGGCGCGATCAAGGATTTGCAGGAGGGTCGCGAGATCGTGCTGAACTCCTCACTGGTCGAACGCTATGAACCGGAGGCGCAGGAGGCATGGGCCGCCCAGAGAGACCGCTTTGCCGATGTCATCTCCGGCACCGCAAGAAGTGAAACCGACTTCTCTATTTAAAATATTATTTTACGACTAAAAATAACGACCCGCTACCGCTAACCGAGCACCCACCATAAACTGAACACACAATGAAAAGCGAAAATCATATTGATAATCCCGATGTCATTCTCATCGGAAGCGGTATCATGTCGGCCACTCTCGGTGCCGTCCTCAAGCAGTTGGATCCCCGCCTGCGGATCCAGCTTTACGAAGTTGCGGAAGAGCTCGCCATGGAAGCGTCCAACGGCTGGCACAACGCCGGTACCGGCCACGCCGGGCTCTGCGAGCTCAGCTATACGCCCGACTATGGTCCCGACGGGGAGGTCAAAGTCGACAAGGCCATCGAGATTTTCAATCAGTTCGAGCAGTCCCTCCAGTTTTGGGGCTACGCGGTGCGTAACGGGATGATCCAAAACCCGAAGGACTTCATCAACCCGGTCCCCCACCTCAGTTTTGTTTACGGTCAGGAGCAGGTCGACTTTCTGCGCTCGCGCCACCGCCAGATGACGAAGCACCATTTCTTCAGCGAGATGGAATACACCGAGGACCGCGAAACGATCCGCGAGTGGGCCCCACTCATTCTCGAGGGCCGCGATCCGGAGGAACCGGTGGCCATGACCCGGATGCCGCACGGTACCGACGTCAACTTCGGCGCGTTGGCCACCCACCTGATCGAGTGGCTGGGTAAGCAGGAGGGCTGCGGCTATGCCACCCTCCACCGCGTCACCGATCTGACGCGCAACGCCGCGGGTGGTTGGGATGTGGAAGTAAAGAACGTCGAAGCCGGCAAGACTTTTACCAACCAGGCTAAGTTCGTCTTTATCGGAGCCGGCGGCGGCAGCCTCCCGCTCCTGCAAAAGTCGGGCATCGATGAAGCCAAGGGCTTCGGCGGCTTCCCCATCGGCGGCCAATGGCTCATCTCCAAAAACCCCGAACTGGTCAACCAGCACAACGCAAAGGTCTACGGCATGTCCCCGGGGGCCGCCCCCACCATGGCGGTACCGCACCTGGACACCCGGGTGATCGACGGGGAGAAATCCCTTCTCTTCGGCCCCTACGCCGCCTGGACCACCAAGTTCCTCCACGAAAAAGGCAGCGCCTTAGACCTGCCCGGCTCCATCCGCTTCGACAACATCGGCTCGCTCATCAAGGTCGGACTCGGCAACATTCCGTTGGTTCGCTACCTGATCCAACAAGGCACCCAAAGCATGCAAACCCGGATGGGGGAGCTGCAGAACTTCTTCCCCGGCGCAAAGCAAGATGACTGGGACCTCATCGACGCCGGCATCCGCGTGCAGGCGATCAAGAAGGAAGACGGCGACGCCGGCATCGTCCACTTCGGCACCGAGGTGGTGACCGATGCGGACCGCACGCTCTCCGCCCTGCTGGGCGCCTCCCCGGGCGCCTCGGTTTCCACCAACATCATCGTCGAGATCATCAAGAAGTGCTTCGCCCAAAAACTGGAAGAAAGCGAGTGCCACGAGCGCATGAAGACCATGATCCCCAGCTACGACGAAGACCTGATCGATCCGTCCATGGCAGAGCGCCAGGAAAAGCTCAACCGGGAAGCCCTGACCTCGCTTCAGGTCATGTACTAGTATTTGTATCATCGATACGTCAGGATGTCCCGTTAACGAAGCTTAATCGGACAGCCGCGCCTCCACTGCCCGGGCAGCGTGAACAGGAATGCAATTCCCTCTGCAGGGGAAATGCGCTGCTTCGTGCCGGCATCCCGGGACTCATCACAGGGATGAAAAACTCGCCCAACGGGCGTCAGGCTATTATCTTTTATTCTCGTGCCCGGAGAGGCAATCACTACGATCCCGCAAATGCGTCAAAGCGGCCAAACGTCCCAAAACCAAAGACTTCTTTCCCGGCCGGAACATTAGCCCCTCACAAACAGAGCATCACGCCAACTACTACCCGCCGGCCGTGCTTCGATTAATATCCCCCATTCCTCGTTAAGAATCATAAACTTCCCTCCCCATGAGCGCGATAATGCAAAAATACGTCGATTACATTAACAACTTTAACGGGAACATCCTGCTGGGCTGTGACGGCTTCGTGGACGAGACTTACGAGATCGTCGAGGAGCGACGGAGCCAGACCGACTACACCGCCATGCCCAAGCTGAAGAATTTTGGCGAGCTGCTGGTCGAGCGCGCGGACGGCGGGGTCGGTGTCGAGCTGGTCTGGAAGCGCCGCTGCGAAGGCGGCTGCGGCATCAACACCGGACGCATCGCCGCTTGCCTAGGGATCAAACCCATCCTTCCAGGCCTTTACGGTGACAAGGAGATCGATCCGGCCTTTGAGGAATTCAGGGACAGCTGCGAAATCCTCAGCCTGGGCGACCCGGCCTTGACCATCGCGCTCGAGTTCCCGGATGGCAAGGTGCTCATGAGCGACCTGAAGGCCGTCTCCAATCTCACATGGGCGGATGTGCAACAACGGTTGGGTGAGGCCAAGCTCAAGGAAATTTTCAAAGACCTCGACATTCTCGGGCTCGGCTACTGGTCGCTCACGTCCAACTTCGACGATATCTTCAAGGGCTTTATGGCCGAATGCGAAGCCAGCGGCAACTTCCCCGGGCGTATGTTCTTTGACTTCGCCGACATCAAGAAGAAGTCCAGCGAGGCCTTCCTGAAAACCCTGGACCTGGTCCAAAGATACAACGACCGGGTGCCCCTCACCTTCAGCCTGAACGAGCACGAGGTCTTCGAACTCTTCGCCCGGATCGGGGTTGAGCGCCCTCCCCTCGAACCGGCCGCCATCGCCGAAGCCCTGAAAGTCGCCCGCGAGAAAATCGGATTCGACGAGCTGGTCGTGCACACCCCCGACTTCGGAGCCGCCTCCAGCGCCAAGGATGGCGAAGCCTACGCCCTGCAGGAGCGCCAGACCGAAGTCGTCCGACTCGCCGGGGCCGGTGACAGCTTCAACGGCGGCTACCTCTGCGCCTCCCTCGGCGACCTGCCCCTCAAGGAACGCCTCGTCATCGCCAACGCCGCCACCGCCTTCTTCGTCTGCAACGCCACCGGCCCGACAAGAGAGCAACTGATCGCGCAAATCGAAAAGGCGAAGGATAAGTGAAGATCCAGCGTAGCCGGACAAGCAATTCCCCATCATGAAAACACTCCACAAACTCCCCCTCCTTGATCCGGAATCCGGTGACGACTTTCAACACATCTTTCTCGAAGCGGACGAAGGCGCGGCTGCTGATTGGTCGGTGCAGTCCTATACCCTGCGCGGCGGTCTTCAGGAAGGCGTACAGGTGGTCGAGATCCATAACGGCAAGCTCCACTTCGCCGTCCTCCCCACCCGCGGGATGGGCATCTGGAAGGGCGAATGCGGCGAGATCACACTCGGTTGGGACTCGCCGGTCAAGGATCCGGTTAACCCGGCTTTCATCAACCTGGAGGAACGCGGCGGACTCGGCTGGCTCAAAGGCTTCAACGAATGGTTCGTCCGCTGCGGGATTAACAGCATGGGCGCTCCCGGCATCGACACGGTGACCGACTACAGCGGCAACTCGATGGACGTGCCCCTCACCCTTCACGGCAAGATCGCCAACATCCCCGCCCGCGCTGTCTCGCTGGAAGTGACGGACGGGGCCATCGTCCTGCGCGGTGAGGTCGACGAAACCATGATGTTCGGTCCGGCCCTGCGCCTCAACGTCGAGATCCGCACCGACCTCGGTTCGGACGCCATGACCATCACCGACACCGTGACCAACCTCGGCCAGAACCCGCAGGAGCACGAGATGCTCTACCACATCAACTACGGGGAAACGCTTCTCGAAAATGGATCGCGATTCGTCGCGCCCTTCAAACAGGTGGCGCCACGCGACCCGCGCTCGGCCGAGGGCATTAAAACTTTCGACCGCTACGGCGACCCCCAGGCCGGCTTCGTCGAGCAGGCCTACCTCTACGACCTGGCCGCCAAACGGGGCAGCCGCGAGACCGCCGTCATGCTGCGCAACGCCGCCGGTAACCAGGCCTCCGTCCTGCGCTTTTCCCTGAAAGACTTCCCCTGCTTCACCCAGTGGAAAAATACCGCCGCCCGGGCCGACGGCTACGTCACCGGCCTGGAACCGGCGACCAACTACCCCAATCCCCGCCGCTTCGAACGGGAGAAAGGCCGGGTCATCACCCTCAAGGGCGGCGAGTCACGCAACACCACCCTGACCATCGAGGCACTCGATACCAAAAAAGCCATCAGCGAGGTGGAGAAGGAAATCCGCCAGCTGCAGAAGACCGTCAAAGGCATCGTCGATCCGGAACCGTTGGGCAAGTTTTCGGGCTAGCGGTCAGCACTGGAATACCGGGCGTGCGATCGCACATTTCTACAGTACCGAAAACCCTGCAGCGAACGCTTATTCAAGGACATGAAGAAAGAAATGCTGGAGCGTTTTAAACTATACCTAAACATTGACTAGTATTGACCCTGAAGGCAGAGCCAACCGCTTGGTCACCAAAAGGGGGTCCAACGCAAAATATAAAGATCCGAGAGTCCGGCTCAAGAACTTGAAAGCAGTTCCGGCAGGACCGCGATGGACTCAATGACCGCGTCCGGCTTTTGTTCCATTTGATCCAGTTGATCCCGGTTGAATTTTCCGGTCTGCACGAGGATCCCGATCAGTTTGTTATGCATGGCGCCAAGGACATCGCTCTCCAAATCGTCCCCGACGACAGCGACCGATTCAGCCGGCACATCAAGCTCGGCCACCGCGTTTTCAAAAAAGGCTTTGGAGGGTTTCCCCAGGCAGACTGGTTCCTTTCGAGAGGCGTAGGCCAGGGCCTCAACAAAGGGCCCCATATCGAGAAAGAGCTCGCCACCTGACTCAAAGCATCGATTCCGGGCAAGCGCATAGAAGGCGGCACCGTCAGCGATCAACCGAAAGGCCTGATTCAGGGTGTCGTAGTCAAACTCGCGGCCGAGGTCGCCGAGGATGACCACATCCGGGTGCGCACGGTCTTCCGGAATTTCCGAAAAATCCTCTTTCGCTTCCTCGGCGACGAAGAGTGCGGCACTGGCAAACCCGTCCGCCCGGAAGCGCTCACAGGCCGCGGCCATGGGAGTGAGGATCCATTCTTCTTTCGTTACGACTCCCAGCGAGGCGAGCTTCTGCACAATCCGCGCCCGCGATTGAGTGGTCGTGTTGGTCAGGAAGCGGTACGGTATGGCCCGCCTCTCAAGCTCGGCGAGGCAGCGCCGCGTGCCCTCGATCCGGTCGCTCCCGGAATAAAGCGTGCCCGATAAGTCGAGAAGCACTCCTTTAATTTTAGCCATACTCATAACTAAGATTACGGCAGAAATCGTGCCAGAAAATTTGCCTAAGATCAGAAGGGATATTGGGCACGGATGGCCCGGACTTCGATGAGGCAACCCCTCTCCTGTTGCTCCCTGGGAACCCCGCCTACAGGAAAGGGTTTGGTCGCTATGCCTGAAGGCGGAATATCCAACACAGGCGATGCCTGCCCACCTTGCATATCTCGATTGCCTGACAATGTCCCTGGCCTCATGTTACAAGTATGTCTCCAAGTTTATTGCGTCGTTGGCTAAAAAATGGCGCGCGCCTGTTTCTTTTCATATCTGTGATACTTCAGAACGTCTTTGGCGAGGAAGACGATACGCCTATATCGCACGGGCGACTGATTGAAGATTTTCCCACCGTGGACCAGAGAGTCCTTACTGGGGCCGAATTCAGATGCGGCTCTATCGCGCTGGGCTCCTGGTTGATTTGGCTGACGGAGAAGGAAGTTCTTTCAGCACCCGTCGAACGAAAGACGGAATCGAGTCCAATCTTCAATCAGGCCGGGTTAACGATAGAAGAACAAGCGATCCTCGCCGAGGTGGATACTCTCGCCGGAAACACGGGCGAGATCAGCCTGATGCGTCTGATCGAAACTTTAATCCAGTACTGCCACCGTAATGCGGGTGACACAGGATTAGAGATCTATTATTACAATCTACCGAATGACAACCTACTTCACCAACTGGTGGATTCCGAATTGCCGGTAATTTTGTTCCAGGGCATCTATAGAAAGAACTCCCAGAGCAAACAACTCGAGAGGCAGAGAGGTCATTACTCCTGCTTAATCGGGAAGAATGGTGAGCAGTTGATCGCCAATACTTACGCACAAAACCAAGTGTTTACAGTAGAAGCGCTTCCTATGAAGAGCCTGATTGAAAATGACCGCTACCGCCCGACCGGCAGCGAAAGTTACCTTTACCTGCGTTGTCCTCCAGAGCAATACCCGCGCTATATGTTCCGGGCATTCGTCCCCTCGGCCCCGCAGACCGCACGAAAACAAATTTTCCGGGGCACACCACTCTTCGCCCGGCCCGAGGAAACGATCCTGATCGAAGGCGCCTTGGCCTTTCGAGTGGTTGAAAGGCATTGAGACAGGCAGGAACCATCGTCTCAACAGTGTCTCATAAGCTCAGCGAACGGACCACTGGACATCCGACGTTTCCCCAGCATCGATCGCCAGGACATAAAGGTCATCTGAGGTGGGGTGCGCTTCCAGCTTTGCCCGACCCTCATTGACAGTGATCTCTTCCAACCCTATACCGTTGCTGGCGATGACGATGCGGAGAGTTTCCCCGCCGATGACTTTGGCGGTGCCGTTCAGGCTTTGTTTCGCGGCATCCCAGCGCACGTCTTCCAGTTCGACCCAGCCCTGCAGCAGGTGGCGGTCGGTGCTGAGGACCTGGGGATGGTCCAGCGCCCGGCGGACGGAGATCATGGCACAGTGGCCGGGGTCGAGGGGCCACGCCAACTCATCGCGGCCCTTAAGTTTGCCGACATAGGTATCGGTCCAGAACTCGTAAGCGTGGTAGGACTGGCGGGGATCCAGGCCGATGGCATTCTTGACCCGGTCACCGCTCAGAGCAGTGGATACCTCAGCCTTCTCCTCGCCCGTGTTGTAAAAGGTGACCTGGCGCCAGTCCGGGGTGAGCTCCAGTTCGTAAACCTGCGGGTCAGTCACGCCGGTAAAGGCGTCCAGCGGACGCGCGCTGACAGGGTCCGGATAGTGCGGGTAACTGCGGGAAACAATTCGCGTAATTTCCGGGGTAAAGAGCGAATAGGAAGTGGCGAGATCGAGACGACCACTGGTGAGAAAGTTCAGCGTAATGAGCGATTGCAGCTCGGCCGGTTCGAGACCGTGAACGGCCTTGGTATCCGAATAGTAGTTAAAGACGGTGCGGTTCTTGTACCAGCGTAGGCCGCTGCGGGAGACCATCTCGGGCACAAACTCGTTGGAGTCGGCCCAGGTACGCTGGGTATCGATCACCCCGGCGGTGAGGTCGAGGCAGGGCCGGCCGGATTCGCCGAGGTTACGCTCGTCAATCAGCGCGTCCTCCCCCATCGCTTCGCGCAGCAGTTTGAAGGCACGCAGATAGGCCGAGTTGGTGCTGGCATAGCGGTCGTCAAAGCCTCCCTCCGGGCGCCAGGCGGTGGCGGGATAGTCGACCTTCACGCCCTGAATTCCGGCCTCCGCGATCGCGGACCAGACCTTGACGAAATGCTCGGCAAAGCTCTTGTCTGTGTAGTCGTAGGTGACATAGGGCTGGTGATGGTGGTGCTTGACCTCTTTCCTCCTGAAATTGGGGTCCACCCGGTCCACCTCGGAGGCGTCGTTGAAAAGCATCCATTCCGGATGGGCGCGCGCGAAATCATCGGAGGGCATGCCCAGTTGCATGTAGATGTAGCCCATTGCGTCACGCTCCTCCAATGCCGTACAGAATTCCTTCAAAGTTTCGTAGGGTGGCACGAGGTGTCCGTATTGACGGAAGACCTCATTATCCCACCAGCCCTGCTCCGTATCCAGATGATACTTGTCCGGCTCCAAGCGGTTCATGATCTTCGTGTATTTCGTCATCCCGCTGGCCACGGCATGGTCAGCTTCTTCAACGAGTTTGGCACTGTTATTAATACCCGGAAGCTTACTGATCGCCCCCACGCTCCATCCGCATAGCACAGGATAGTCATATACATTGGGCGAGGCATCATTGGCGGCGCGCAGGGCCAGACCATAGCGCTCCAGCGCGGCAAATGGGTCCGTGCCGGTGAGATCGAGATAGAAGGTATCCTCGGAGAGAAACTCACGGTCCTCGTCGATGAGCAGTCCATACGGGTCCTCAGCCAAGAGGCGGAGACCGCCATCCTGCAGCTCAGCCACCTTGCCGTAAGCTGCCTGTCCGAGGCCACCCCAGACGACGGTGCGTTGCTTGCCCTTCACCTTACCAGTCAGCATCAGGCTGTTCGACGAAATGCGATCCAGCCCGGGGAGCACATAGGTGGCCACCGCGCCGGCCGCACCGTTGAGGGTAAGCGGATCTCGGATCCTGGCCCCGCCGAATAGCTCACCCTCCCCGCTCAGGACCTCCGCATCCCGCAGGCGAATGCTGTAGTAGTTATCGGTCAGTAAACCGAAGCCGAGCACCAGCGCCGGGTACTCATCGTAGAGAGTAAACGAGAGCAAGCGCTTCGGTGGCACACCGGACCTGAAATGCGTCGCGTAGCGGTAAAAGCCATAATCGGTCAGCGCGAGGATGATACGCTTGCCTTCTCCCATCGCATCCGAGACAGCTTCTTCACGGTGCACCTTCAGTTCGGCGCCTTTATCCATTCCCACCTTGATTTGAGAATCGGTCAGCAAAGGCTCACCGGTCTTGCTGTCGTAGACGGAAAAGCGGAAATCCTCCAAATCGAATGCCACCGTAACGTACTCGTTCTTCAACTCGACCGGAGCAGTCGATTTGCTCGACGCGGGCGTAGCCCCGCCCTGGTCGGCGGAGGGTCCGTCCGGAGTGGCCGAGAGGGACAAAATCGGCAAGGCGGCCAGCACTGCCAGTCTCATGAGAAAAGTCGCTTGGCCGGTGAAAAGCAAAGGACGGTTTTTTGAAGGATGTGGCATGATGTATGGATGATTTTGTTAAATTGGAATGATGTGAAAGATCGGTAAGGCAGCTGCGTCCTCGAACCGCGCGATAGCTCTGCGGCTCCTCTTTTTAATCGATTCATCAATTGATCGCCGGTGGAAGATTAAAGGGCACGGACGACTTCACTTCGGCTCCCTCCTCGTTAATCGCATAAACCGTATTGGGCTGCACGAGCAAATCGGTCATACCCGTGTCTCTTTTCAATTGAAAGCGCACCGGTTCGGGCGTTGCGCCGACCACTTCAAGAGCCTTGCCGGACAGATCGGTGATGACCCGTGCCCCCGCACTGCTAGTGAAGACAAGCTCCCGGCCCACATAGGCCTTCATCACGCCGCCCTCCTGGCTCAGGCGGAAGCTGCGGTCGCCCCAGCTCTGCTCGTAACTGAAATCGGCCGCCCCGGGATCGACTGCCGACCACCACACTCTTCCCTCGTCCACCTCAAGGTGGATGCCCTGCATCCGGGAAAGGTATTCGAGTGCGGCCAACATCATGGGACCGTAGCCGTCGGGTCGCTGCCCGGAGGGCGCCCCGGTCATGGGATCGAGTTGTTGGGTAAAACGGCAGTTATTTTGAATCAGAACGGGCAGCAGCTTTTGTCCGAGCAAGGTGACCTCGGCATAATGTCCGTAGTTTTCCAGCGCGTCGATGGCACGCTGATAGGTCAGTCCCTGTGGCTGGCCGCTCCAATTGTTCCGCTTTCCGTTGTAGAAAAGCGGTTCGTTGATCGCGATCGAAGGCAGCGGGACGGGCGTCCAGAAGGTTGTCGGGTCAAGCATGTGATGTTCGATCCAGGCATCGGCCATCTCCTGGGTAAAGATCCCATACCACATGCAACGCATGTTGTTGTGAATCAGCTCCGGCAGAACTTCGCCGTCGCGGTCCCGATCGAAACAGGCCTTGCGCTCCGGATCCCAGAGATTCTCGACCAGCGACTGGCGCACCTCTTCCGCCTTCTCCGCCCAGTAGGCCTCCTTGCCATTGCCGAGCTCCTTCGCGACTTTGGCCAGCGTGGCCCGGGCGCTGTAGCTGTAAGCCATAATGTCCATGGACTGGAAAGGCACTTTCACTTGCTCGAGGGTCGGCATCGGCTCGCGGGGCCCCTTATGCCAATAGCGGCGCAGGTCGTCCGGATTTTCCGGGCGCGGCATGCCTTCGGCTCCCGGCGGCTTGTCGAAGGGCCAGCGATTCGGAGCCCAGCGGTGTTCCAAGCGGGTGCTGGCATCCTCGCCCGTATCCCAGACCGCCCAGGTTTCCAGCACACCGTCACCGTTGGAGTCACGGGTTTTCCAGAGATAAGCATCGTAGCCCTCCAGCACGTAATAGAGCTGCTTCAAATAGGCGCGATCTCGCCCGATCCAGTGGTAGATCCGCCAGGCTGGCTCGGGAAAGCAGAAGCCCTGAAACATTTCAAAATCCGCCAGGATATCGACTTCGGGCATCCAGATATGCGCCTCGGGCGGGTCTTGATCCCAGCCGTTGCGGCGCGCGGTATCTCCAGCGATAACCATGCCCGGCAGCCGCCCGTCCTTGCGCTGCGTGAGCATGAATATGAGTTGATTGTTCAGGCCCACCTGCAGGTTGCGCTTGGCAAACATTTCCCCGCCCATCGGCTGCGTCTCCAGCCAGGCGTTGGGATAGCCGCCCCCCTCAACCAGCACCTGCATCGAATCGGTAAATGCCACCAGATTCTCCTGCAAGCGTGCCACCGCGGCGTCGTGCAGATGCTGCAACTCGATGTCCTCCGATTGAAACGCGACCCGGGTGAAGGGCCCGGACTTAACGGCCGCCACATCTGTGGCCCAGGCGAGCGGAGCAAAGATACAGCTTAAGGTAAGCCCAAATGGCACCCAGAGAGAATTAGATGAAAGAATACTGCCCATGGTAATAAGTGCGCAGTTCTTTGTACTCCGTTCCTGCCATGACACAATCCTTTTAGTCAGTGCCATCTGTCCTAAAATATAACAGGCTGCCAAGTGAGCTTAATATGAATGAGGCAACAGTTGAGTGAAAATATGTTGCCCACTCATAATCTCGCAAGCTTAATGCTAAAAGAGATAAACCCGAAAATTGCCTGCTTCAAGGATCGCCTCATCGACCATAACCCCATGAAAACAGTCTTCACATTACTCAGCGTATTCTCATTCGCCCTACTGACCGGATGCCAAAGCATTCCTCAAGCAGACGATGCAAAAGGAACCAGCACCGGATGGCTGCCGCTGGCACAATTCAATGCCGAACTCGCCCGGTTGGAAAAGAAACAAAACGGAAAGAATTTTTGGGACGAAGGACATTGGGTCACCTCGGTGGATGGGCGCTGGAACAATGGCATAGCCGAATACAGAATGAGTTATGCTGAAGTTCCCGAGAATGAAGGCTACTGGTGGTATTGGTGGTTCAATCAGGAGGAATCCTCATTCGAACAACGCAAGCGCTACTACAGCGATGAGGGGTTCACTATGGTGCACTCGCAGTCCTACCTAAATCCTGAGGGTGAGAAGCGATACCAAGGCGTTTGGCATAAGATTTATCCGAAGAACTAAGACGGAAAACTTTGCTTTATAATCCAAAGAGTTTCGGCTTTCACCCACAATAAATCCACCGCCAAAACAGCTCAGGGAGACAAGGCAAATGATCAGAAATATACTAATCCTAGTGTTCGCTACACTCACACTTTCTGCCTGCATGAAAGTCGACACCGGGAATAAAGATCAGGACGACTCGGAGAACCATACCCTGAATCATGTGGTCGGCTCCTACGTGACGGTGTATCTGAAAAGAAATGATCTGGGCATGGCCGGTAATTTACCTATGTCCGCCAATAGCGGCAGTCTGAACGGAGCCAAAACGACACTGCTTGGCAGGCTGGTGGCCGTCCACGACGATGCGATTGTTTTACGCTTGTCGGAGCCTGAAATGAATTCATGGATCCCACTTCACTCGATTCTGCACGTCATGTACGCGCAGGATAAGTGAGGAGAAAAACACAAGGCTGTCCTCAATATGTTGAACATGGGTCTTCAGCTAAGTCAGGGCTGACAAGCGATAACTTTCACTGCGGCATTGCAAAGCCGCAGGTTTGGCGAATCCTGTGGAATTATGATACAGAGACACCTGATTTGCCTCCTAGTGGCATTGGGCTTTGCCCAGGCAGATGTTAGCCGCCCCAATATACTCCTCGTTTTGATCGACGATATGGGGCCCATGGATACCTCAGTTCCCTTTTTGGCCGACAGCGAAGGTCAGCCTGTAAAACATCCGCTGAATCAATTCTACCACACGCCCGAAATGGAAAAGCTGGCGGCGCAGGGCTTTCGCAGCAGCCGATTCTACGCCAACAGCGTATGCTCCCCCACCCGGGCCTCGATCATGACGGGCCAGTCCTCGGCCCGTCACCGAACGACCCAGTGGATCCGGCTGACCGGACGCAATGGCGGTTCGCATGATCCGGCGGACTGGAATTGGAGCGGTTTGGGCAAGGATAATGTCACACTGGCAAGATTGCTACAGTCAGCTGGCTACCGAACGATTCATTGCGGCAAAGGACACTTTGCTCCCTTCAACCATGAAGGCTCGAATCCGAAGGATATCGGCTTTGACGTGAATATCGGCGGTGGCTCCATCGGTCGACCATCGAGCTACTACGGTGAGGAAGGCTATGGTCACATTCGAGGCACCAGCAAGATACACGCCGTGCCCGGCCTTGAAGCCTACCGCGGCACCAAAACCTATTTGACGGAAGCGCTGACGCTTGAACTGAAGAAGGAAATTTCCGCCGCGGTTGAGGCCAAAAAACCCTTTTTTGC
Source organism: Coraliomargarita sinensis (assembly GCF_003185655.1). Classification (NCBI taxonomy): domain Bacteria; kingdom Pseudomonadati; phylum Verrucomicrobiota; class Opitutia; order Puniceicoccales; family Coraliomargaritaceae; genus Coraliomargarita; species Coraliomargarita sinensis. The sequence continues at coordinate 56,614 of NZ_QHJQ01000006.1, forward strand.
CTACATGTCGCATTACGCGCTGCACTCTCCCTTTCAAGCGGACCCGCGCTTCAAGGACCGGTATGCGGGCATACAGGGACGCAGCAAGAGAGAGGTAGCCTATGCCACGATGGCCGAGGGAATCGACAAATCTTTGGGCGACTTGATGCGGCACATCGAATCGCTGGGTGTCGCGGAAGATACACTGGTGGTTTTCCTGGGCGACAACGGCTCGGATGCGCCCATGGGAAACTCGCACGGCCACACTTCTTCCGCGCCACTGCGCGGCAAGAAAGCGACCCACTATGAAGGCGGCATGCGGGTGCCCTTTATCGCAGCTTGGGCCCAACCGAGTGAGGATGCCCAGATTCAAAAACGCTTTCCCATCACTCAAGGCATTCTTGAGCCCACCGATATCGGCACCGTCCACGACCTGCTACCGACCCTCCTGAAAGTGACCGGTGTCGAGGCCCCGGAGGAGCACGTTATCGACGGCGCCAGCCTATGGCCCTGGTTTGCCGGCATAGAAACTGCCCAGCCCCAGCGCTTCCTCATGCATTTCCCTCATTCACACCGCAGCAGCTATTTCACTGTCCTGATTGATGGTCACCGCAAGCTGGTTTGGCATCAACTCAATGAAGGCGACGAACGCTTTGAGCTCTTCGATCTCGAGGCGGACCCCTACGAAAAGAAGAATTTGGCAGAAGATCGCCCGGCCCTGCTAAAAGAGATGCGCGGGTTAATGGCCGAGGAACTCATGGCGGTCGATGCACAGGCTCCCAAAGGTGTCGACATCCGGACGGCCCTCATTCCGTAATCTCTTTTTTACCGGTAAACTCTACCCCTTCGTCATTATGCTGAGACTGCCTTTCGCCATTTTAAGCCTCTGCATCGGCCTGCTTGGAACCGCAACGGGCGCCCCCAACAAAAAACCCGAGACCGGCGGACTGGATACCGAGCCAGGGCTGGGCCTTCGCATCTATTGGATCGGGGATCACTTTGACGAGCCAGGCGAACCCGTTGCAATCGACCCCAGTGCTTCGGCCAACGTCGATCTGACCGTCCCCAGTGTTGAGGTCGAGGCAGATACGGTCTTTCAGAATGATCAGCAGATCATGGAGAGGGACAAGGAGAAGATCCGCAGCCAATACATTGCCGAATGGTCCGGCTGGATTCGCATCCCCATGGAAGGCGCTTACAGCTTTGCGCTGAACACAACTGCACCCACACGCTTCATGATCGGCGGGGAACGCGTGGGCAGCGACACGAAGATAATCCCCCGGGGCTGGCATACGTTTGAACTGATTCAGATCGTAAAAAATAAAGCGGACAAACCGATCCGCCTGGCGTGGAAGACCCCCCGTCGCCCCCGCCAGCCCGCAGCTGTGCCCACCGGAAACCTACTGGCTCCGAAATATTACTTCCGCCCGACTCAGAGCGGCCAAAAAGCCCTGTCCGGAAAAAAGACGCGGCCCGGCTTGGGCAAGAAACTTGACGCGGTCCACCCCGGCTACCGCGCGACCAATATCCGCCCAGGTAATCTGGAAATGCCGGTGGGCGGGCTCGGCATGTTATCGGACGGCCGCCTCGCGGTGGCTCGCTTCGATGCACAAACACTTAAAGGCCCCCACCCGACGAAAAAGCCGAACGGCGAGCTCTGGCTGATCTCGAATCCCGGAAGCGACGATCCGTCAGAGATCACTGGTGAAAAAATCGCCGATGAGCTCTTCGAGCCGTCCGGGCTGAAGGTCTTGGATGACGCAATCTACGTCAGTCAACGCAACGAGTTAAGCTGCTACTCTTATGACCCTATGATCGATCAGTGGCAGAAAACGGTGGTGGCCAAGGGTTGGACGACAAACGACTTCCACCAGATTTCCGCCGGTCTCCCCTGGACTCCCGGACCGACACCGGGCCACCCCGGCTATCTCTACATGTCGCGTGGTTCCGGCCTGGGCTTGTGGCAGAACCCGCCCAACCACGGCGCCGTCTGGAAAATCGACCTGAGCCAAGCGGTGGGCGAAAACATCGAAGTGCTCGCCGGCGGACTGCGGACGCCCAATGGCTTGGGACTGAACGCGGAGGGCGAATGCTTCGTCATCGACAATCAGGGCAATTGGACTCCGGCCAATGAAATCAACCATGTGCAGAAAGGCCGCTTCTTCGGGTTCTATCAACCCAACCGACCACCCAAAGCACACCCTTCGCCATTTCAGCCAAAAGAACATGGGAGTAAAGCAGGCGTGACCGAAGCCGCCATCAAGCTCCCTCAGGATGAGATTGCCAATTCGCCCACCCAACTCCTGCTCTTTCCCGATGGCCACCAATTCGAGGGCCAGTTCGCCGTGGGCGATATGCGCTACGGCGGTATCAACCGGGCCTACCTGGAAAAAGTCAATGGGGTCTACCAGGGCTGTATCATGCGCTTCACCCAGGGCCTCGCGGCCGGCCCCAACCGAATCCTCTTTGGCCCCGACGGCTCGCTCTACGTCGGAGGCATCGGCGGCCGCCATGCCCGTACCTGGTATTGGAAAGATCCCAAGAAAAATAACCAACCGATCTACCAGGGGCTGGAACGCCTGACGCCAACGGGAGAGACCGCCTTTGAAATCCACCACATGTCCGCCACCCCGGACGGCTTTGTCATTCATTTCACCGAAGCGGTGCCGAAAGAAACACTCGAGAACCCGGCGGCCTACGCCCTCGAACAGTGGACCTACCGGGCCACCCGTCACTATGGCGGGCCTAAGATCGACCAGGAAGAACTCTCCGTCACCCGGGCGATTGCCTCCGAAGATGGTCGCTCCGTCCGGCTCACCGTTCCCGGACGCAAACAGGGTTATGTTATCCACCTACGCACCGATCCAATCGCCTCCTCCGGTCGTGCCATCTGGTCCGGGGATGTCTGGTACACGCTCAACGAGATTCCGGAATAAAAAACGTCGGTGGCCTCGCTGATAACAGCGGGGTCGATGCCTTGCGAACCCCTGCCTCGTGTCTAGCTATCCCCAAAACTGTGTTTTGAGGCTACAATTTAACGTGGCCCCGCTGGTGCAAGCGGGGCCCGGTGCCTTGAGAACCAACCAACAAGTTACAACCTATTCCTCACAACACCTGCTGCGTCGGCGTCTCGTTACCCACTAGGAATCCGGCCGCTTCCCCGCAGTAAAGTAACTCCCCGCCAGCCTCGCCGCCTTCAGGCCCAAGCTCGACGATCCAGTCGGCCATGCGGATGACATCCGTGTCGTGCTCGATGATCAGGATCGTGTTACCTGCGTCGCGGAGCTTGAAGAGCAGATCCATCAGGCGCTGGATATCGATCCAGTGGAGCCCCGTGGTCGGCTCGTCGAGAATGTAGAGAGTCTGTCCCTGCTGGCGCTTACTGAGTTCAAGCGAGAGCTTGATCCGCTGGGCCTCGCCACCGGAGAGTGTCGTGGCCGGTTGTCCCAGCTTGATATAGCCAAGCCCGACATCATTCAGGGTATGCAGCTTCTCCGCGATGCGCGGCTGTTTGCCAAAGACCTCCAGCGCTTCGGCCACACTCATGTCGAGCACGTCGGCGATGCTGTAACCTTTGAAGCGTACGTCGAGCGTCTCGCGGTTGTAACGTTTCCCGTGACAGCTCGGGCACTCGCTGTAGACGTCGGCCATGAACTGCATGTCGAGTTTGATCACCCCGTCGCCCTTGCAGCGTTCACAACGTCCGCCGCTGACATTGAAGCTGAAGCGGCTGCGCTTGTAACCCCGGATTTTGGCCAGGGAGCACTTGGTAAAGAGATCGCGCAGCTGATCGAACAACTTGGTAAAGGTAGCCGGATTCGAGCGCGGGCTGCGCCCGATGGGGGACTGGTCCACCTGAACCACCGAGATAAAATTATCCAGACCCTCGATCTTCCTGTGCTTGCCCGGAATACTTTTAGCCCGGTTGAGTTTGAAGGCGGCGGCCTTGGCCAGAATATCGTTGATCAAGGTGCTCTTCCCGGAGCCCGACATCCCGCAGACGACGGACAGAAGACCGACCGGGAAGTCGACATCCACGTTTTTCAAATTGTGTTCCGTTGCCCCGAGTATCCTCAGGCGGTCGATACCGGGCCTCAGAGTGTCGGCGTACTTTTCGACGGCGAGGGCACCACTGAGGAAGCGCCCCGATCGGCTGGTCTCGGAGTCATACGAAGCCTCGGGCCTGCCCTCGAAGATAAGTTGCCCGCCTTCGGTCCCCGCGCCGGGGCCAAGCTCGATGATATGGTCGGCCGCGCGCATGGTCTCGGCGTCGTGCTCCACCACCACGACCGAGTTTCCTCGGTCACGCAGGCCTTCGAGCGTCTTGATCAGGCGCCGGTTATCAAGCGGGTGCAAGCCAATGCTGGGCTCATCGAGCAGGTAAACCACCCCGATCAATGACATACCCAATTGCGTGGCCAGACGAACCCGCTGGGCTTCACCGCCACTGAGCGAGGTATAGCTCCGGTTCAGGGTCAGGTAGCTCAGCCCGACTTCGTTGAGAAAGTGCAGGCGTGAATCCAATCCGTTGATCGCATCCGCGACCGTGTCATAAGCCTCACTCTGCTTCAGCTTATCAATGAAGGCCTCCGCTTCCTGCAGGGACATGTTGAGAAAATCCGTGACCGCATTCCCTTCGATCCGCACGCTCAAACTTGAAGGTTGGAGCCGCTTGCCGCCGCAAGTGGCGCAACGGCTACTGGTTTGATAGGCCATGAGCCGGGCGCGCAGCCCGTCACTTGTGGTGTTGCGCCGTGTGGCCTCCAGATCCGCCAGCACCCCGTCAAATGTCATCGACTCTGGCTTGGTGTTGCCGCCCTTCAGCTTGAAGCTGAAAAGCCGGTCGCCCGTGCCATGGAGAATCTGGTCCCGAACCTCGGCGTCGAGTTCGTCCCAGGGCACGGTGGGGTCAAAGGGCAGTTGTTCCGCGAGTTGCTTGAGAATCGCGTTGCGCTTGATGATCATCTGCTTGGACCCGAGCCGCCAGGGTTTGATCGCCCCGTTCTTGACCGACTTGGAGCCGTCCGGCACCAGCAGCTCCGGCTGGAATTGCAGGGTCTCCCCCAGCCCGCCACATTCCGGGCAGGCCCCCTCGGCATGATTCCATGAAAAATGACGCGGCGTTATCGGCTCGTAGATTTTGCCGCAGTTCACGCAGGACAAACGGTTGCTCAGGGAAAGTTCGCGCCATTCTCCGGATTCACGATCTTCGATCAAAATCACGGCACGGTCATCCCCTTCACTGAAGGCCAAATCCAGAGAGTCGGCCAAACGACTGCGCTGGTCTTCTCTCAGTACGATACGATCGACCACGATCTCGACCGCGATCTCTTTCGCCTTGGAATCGATCAGGTCGCGCTCATCAAGTCGTCGAACTTCCCCGTTGAGACGGACACGCTGGAAGCCGCGTTGCTGCAACCGCGGGAGCTCCTCGCGCAGGATGGCCGGCTTCGCCCGCATCCAGGGGGCCAGGATCATCATGCGGCTGCCCTCCGGTTCGGCAAAGACCCGGGCCAGGCAATCGTCCATCGAGCGTCGCTCGATCCGGCCACCGTCGTCCGGACAATAGGCCGTCCCGCAGACCGCCCAGAGCACGCGGGCATAATCTGCGATCTCCGTGACCGTCGCCACCGTGCTGCGGGGATTGGCGCCCCCGCCGGACCGTTGCTCCAGGGCGATTACCGGAGACAGCCCCTGGATAAAATCCACGTCCGGCCGCGGGATCTGCTCCAGAACCGTCCGCGCCTTTGTCGAAAGACTGTCGATGTACTTCCGGTAGCCCTCAGCGTAAATCGTATCGAAGGCCAATGAAGACTTCCCTGAACCACTCATCCCGGTGACGACCACGAGTTGATTACGCGGGATTTCCAGGTTAATGTCTTTGAGGTTATGTTCCCGCGCGCCCTTGACAGTTATGGACTCGGCATGCGGCATACTTGAACAACTCATTTGCTTGGAAGCGGCGCTTATATAGAAGTGTTCAACTTTAAGCAAGCGCCTGAATACTAAAGTTTATAAAAGGGCTGAAATACGTTGTCAGATCAGTGCAACAAGCTACCATTATTTACAAGTTATGAGTAAAGAAAGATTGCCCGTTCTCTATATCAAATCCGGATGCCCCTGGTGTCGGGAAGCACTCTCATTTTTTAACAGCAATGGAGTCGATCTAGACGTGCGCGATGTCACGGAGAATGCCAAAGACATGGATGCAATGGTATCGATCAGCGGCCAAACCAAAACACCGACTTTTGAGTACGACGATTTTGTCGTGGCTGACTTCTCCGTAGACGAATTTTTGGCTGAACTGAATGAGTTCCCGGAAGTACGTCAGAAGCTGGGTATCAGCGATGACGAAAATTAGAAGCCGTGGACACAGTCATAAGGCGATTAGAAGGTAGCGCAGGTGCGTCCCCGCACCGCACAAACCTTCGATAGGCCCCGCCAGTTTCGATGCGGTGCGTCCCAATAAAACATTTCCCTCAGGCCGTGATGCGACCAGGTCGCCCGAAGAATCCACGAATCCGTCTTGTCAATCATGGGGATAGCCCCTGAATGGCGCATATGCGAATTCGACTGACAGCCCTGCTCTGCGCCCTTTGCGTGTTTTGTGGCTGTGATTCCCGGCAAACCAACGTCGAGCGTGGCAACGCCGAAAAGGAACTGTATTTCGGCATCGGCACCGAACCGGCCGGCCTCGATCCCCATCTGATCACCGGACTGACCGAACTGCATGTTACAGTGGCTTTGTTTGAGGGACTCGCCACTTTGAACAGCGAAACCATGGCGATCGAACCGGGGGTGGCGAAAAGCTGGGACATCTCCGAAGACGGCACCACCTATACCTTCCATTTCGATCCGGAAGCCCGTTGGTCGAACGGTGAGCCCGTCACGGCGCAGGACTTTCTCTATTCTTTCGAGCGCATCCTCTCCCCTGCCCTGGGAGCACCCTACGCCTACATGCTTTACGACATGGTAAACGCCGAAGCTTTTCATAGAGGCGAACTGTCCGAATTCGATAAAGTCGGTGCCCGTGCGCCCGACCCGAAGACGCTCATCATCGAACTCAATCAACCGACGCCCTATTTTCTCAGCCTTCTCACGCATTATACCTGGTGGCCGGTTCACCCGCCCACGATCGAAAAACACGGCGGTATGACCGAGCGCATCTCAGCATGGACAAAACCGGAAAATTTCGTCGGCAACGGACCCTTTACCCTGGAAAGCTGGCGGATCAACAGTTCGATTTACGCCAAGAAAAATCCACTCTATCGTGACCCGGACTCGGTCTGGCTCCTCGGCATTCACTTTCTGCCGGTCCAGGTGGATGCCGAGGAGCGGGCCTTCCGGGCGGGCCATCTGCACTTAACCTCCACCGTCCTGCCGCACCGCATCGACTGGTACCGTAAAAATATGCCCGAGCGCATGCGCTTCGATACCGCGCTGGGGGTGTATTACTACATGCTCAACACCGCCCGTGAGCCCCTCGACGACCCCAGGGTGCGCAAGGCCCTGGCTTATTCGATCAACCGCGAACTCATCACCGAGCACGTTCTGAAAGCCGGCCAGAAGCCGGCCTACCATTTTACGCCGCCCAACACCGGCGGTGGCTACACTGCGGAGACGCGTTTACCATACGACCCCGACCTCGCCCGCAAACTACTCGCTGAAGCCGGTTATCCCGATGGCGAAGGCTTTCCGACCTTTGAAATACTTTACAATACCAGTGAGTCGCACCGCAGTATTGCCGTGACGATCCAGCAGATGTGGAAGCAGGAACTCGGGATCGACGTAAAGCTCTACAACCAGGAGTGGAAGGTCTATCTCTCCACGCGCGAAACGGGAAACTTCGATATCCTCCGTGCCGCATGGTTCGGCGACTACGACGACCCCAACACTTTCCTCAGCCTCGGTGAAACCGACAACGGCAACAACCACACCAACTGGAGCAACCAGGAATACGACGAACTGATCGAGCAGGCCGCGGTGGAGCAAAACCCCGAAAAGCGCTTCGGGATTTTTCAGAAAGCCGAAGCGATCCTGATGGAGGAAATGCCGGTCATCCCCATTTATTTTTACGTCACCAGCCGCCTGATTCACCCCAGCGTGCAAGGCTGGCACGCCAACATCCTCGACTACCACCCGTATCAATCGGTGCGATTGATCGAAGATTGATGATTTTCGATTCCTAAAATGATGTCCGCACGAGCAGCGATGCTTCAGAAATCCAAAATCCACAATCTGAAATCAATAATCATCTAATGCTCAATTTGATCGCCAGACGACTGCTGCAAGCCATCCCGACCTTATGGCTGATTGCGACACTGACTTTCGTGCTCCTGCATCTGGCACCGGGCGGACCCTTTGACGCGGAAAAGCCCGTCTCCCCCGAAGTGAAAAAGCAGATCGAGGCCCACTACGGATTGGACCTTCCCCTGCATGAGCAATACCTGCGCTTTCTCGGAAACATCCTACAGGGTGACTTTGGCCCCTCTTACAAACACGCCGGTTGGGGGGTCGACGAAATCATTGGGCAGAGCTTCCCCGTCTCACTGGAACTCGGGGCAGTCTCACTGCTCATCGCTCTCTTGATCGGGATTCCACTGGGCGTCATCGCCGCCCTGCATCATGGCAAAAAGACGGAAACAGCACTGATGAGTGTTGCCATGATAGGGATCTGCTTGCCGACCTTCGTGCTCGGACCGCTCTTGCTGCTCGTATTCAGCTCGGGGCTCGGCTGGTTTAATCCCCTGGGCTGGTCGGTGCCCAGCGACCGCATCCTGCCCTCGCTTACCCTCGGGCTCTTTTACGGAGCCTATATTGCCCGCCTGACGCGTAGTGGCATGCTGGACACCATGCACCACGACTACATCCGCACCGCCAGGGCCAAGGGCCTGAAAGAGCGGATGGTGGTGCTGCGCCACGGTCTACGTAACGCGCTCTATCCCGTGGTGGCCTATCTAGGCCCGGCGGTAGCCGGGCTGATCAGCGGCTCATTTATCGTGGAAACGATCTTTTTCATCCCCGGTCTCGGGATGTTTTTCGTCAACTCCGCCTTCAACCGGGATTACACCCTCGTTATGGGTACGGTGCTCTTTTACGCCGTGCTCATTATTCTCTTCAACCTTCTGGTCGACCTCATCCAGATGTGGATGAATCCACGTACCCGCCATGACTAAAATGAAGCGAGAAGCCGCGGCATCCGAGGCACGCTCATTGGGGCGCGATGCCTGGGATCGGTTGTGCCATAACCGCATGGCGCAGATCGGGGGGCTCCTCTTTATTTTCATCAGCGCACTATGTATTCTCGGGCCGCTCTTCATTTCCCACTCCTATGAAACCACGAATCTTGCCTACGGAGCACAACCACCCAGCTTGCAGCACTGGTTCGGCACGGATGACCTGGGACGCGACGTACTGGTGCGGACCCTGGTGGGTGGGCGCATCTCGATTGGAGTCGGTTTTGCCGCCACTGCGGTCGCACTGATCATCGGCGTGGCCTATGGCATGATTGCCGGTTACAGCGGCGGTCGGACCGAAAATACCATGATGCGCTTCGTCGATACACTTTACGCCCTCCCCTTTACCATCATCGTCATTTTACTGACCGTTCTTTTCGAAGAGAGCAGCATCTACATTATATTTATGGCCATCGGCGTGGTCGAATGGCTCACCATGGCGCGGATTGTGCGGGGTCAGACCAAGGCCTTGCGCAAGCTCAACTTCATTGATGCCGCCCGCGTTAATGGTGTCACACACGGGCGTATTCTGCTGCGGCATATCTTACCCAACCTGATCGGCCCGGTGATCGTCTACACCACGCTGACGATTCCCGCGGTTATTTTGCTCGAATCGGTCATCAGTTTCCTCGGACTTGGCGTGCAGCCCCCGATGAGCTCTTGGGGCACGCTCATCCATTCAGGCTCACTGAAACTCGACGTTTATCCCTGGTTGTTGATTTTCCCGGGCCTCTTTTTCTCTCTGACTATCTTTTCCCTCAACTTCATGGGCGACGGGCTGCGGGACGCGCTCGACCCCCGGGACACGAATCAGTAGGCCATCCGCGGAACGATGATTCTGGATAAAACGAAAACTGACTCGACGCGACTTTCCGGCATGGGCAAGTTTTAGGACATGTCCGATGCCTTGATTGCCATAAACGAAGAGCTGCGCCGATTGCAGCAGGAAGGGGTGGACCGTGTCTTCGTTGAAGAATCGACGCTTTCACTGCTCCAACCCGTGGCAGCCAAAGAACGCACCGCCCCTAAAAAGGAAACCACAGCCGGCCCGATTAGTGAGCTGGAGGAACTCGCTAAAGGAAAGGAAGTGAAGAAAAAAGCCACCCCACCAAAGGCGACATCCGTTTCCAGGCCAACCGGCAAACCATTACCTGAGCAAGCCCCCGAGTTCGAGATCCCCGAAGGCGATGCTGCGACGCAAATTGCCTGGTTGAAAGAACGCGTCGAAAACTGCCCCACCTGCAAGGAACACCTGAGCGAGCACGGCAAGGTGGTCTTCGGCACGGGTAGCGCCGAGGCGGATATATTCTTTTGCGGCGAAGCCCCCGGTGCCGACGAGGAGGTTCAGGGCGAGCCCTTTGTCGGCAAAGCCGGCCAGCTCCTGACCAAGATTATCGCTGCGATGGGTCTGCAACGGGAAAATGTTTATATCGCAAATATTCTGAAGTGGCGTCCGGAGCATGACAAACCCTACGGCAACCGGCCGCCGACCGTTGAAGAGATGAACTTTTGCCTGCCTTATGTTAGGGCGCAGATTGAAATCGTGAAACCGAAGGTCATTGTCGCACTGGGGAATACCGCCGTAACCGGCTTATTGGGCCCCGACCCGAACCGGCGCATGGGTTCGATTCGCGGCACCTGGCAGGAATTTGCAGGCATTCCCCTGATGATTACCTTTCACCCCTCCTATTTATTAAGAGCCGAGTCGCAAAATAACCCGAATGCCAAAAAACGACTGGTTTGGGAAGATATGCTTAAAGTTATGGAAAAAGTTGACCTGCCCATTAGTGAAAAGCAGCAAGGATTCTTCCTGCCCAAGGAAAAGTAAGCATGCCTTCCACCATCATACGCCGCCAATACCCGATCGTCGGATTAAATTTCCGTGATTTTTGGGATATTTGCAGCCGTTTCCAGACAGTGCATCCGGAATACCGGCATGTTTACTTTACCGTCGACGGGTTTGATAACTTTCTCGTTCTGGATGAGCCCGACGTCTCCAAAGTCTTGAAAAAACTTGAGGGCAAGGAAGACAAAGTCCGAAAATATTCGGCACGCTTCTACACCAGCCGAACGCAACACAGCGAAGGCTACGGTATATCCGAACTACAATATCGTCCGGTGGCCTACGAGCGCTACCTGCAGGGTCTCAATTTCTACAGCGACTCGGTGGGCAAAGCGAGCTACTACCAGTTCGAAGAGGAGATCTTCACAACATACCCATTTATCGAGAATCAGGAGCCGGAAGTTGAATTCGGCAAGCCCTGTGAGGTACTGGCCCTGGTCATCGACATCCGGGGCTTCAGTTTGTTTTGCGAAAAACCGGAAATCGAATCGCCCTACACTTGCGGACTGATGTCGGCTTTTTACCACATGGCAAATCGGGCGCTTCAACGCTTTCCCCCGGACATGACAAAATTCCTCGGTGATGGTGTATTGGCCATCTGGGAAACGACGCCTGCCGAGCGCGAACTCGCGGTTGGCGTGGCCCTCAAAGCCGCACTCGACCTTCACAACAAGTGGAAGATTGTCATGGACAGCCCGCACTTCACGCACGGAGCTCCGGAAGACATTGGCGCGGGGATCTGCTTCGGTTTGGCCAGTCACCTCGAGATCGGAAACGACTACATCGGCCGCCCTATCAATATCGCCAGCCGACTCTGTGGGGCCTGCCCCGGAGACCGTGTCTACGTCGACCGGGCCGTACCCAACATACCGCTGAACTACAAGAAGGAGGAATATGTGGCGCACATTAAGCCATACGGACGGCACAACGTCTGGTCCTTCACAACGAAGCGGAACTAAGTGTAGAGTCTCCGCTTAATTTTGTCGTATTCTCAATCATGGTCTAAAAGGAATGGCACTTGGCTAAGAGCATCTACCGTAGTCGCTCTGCTTCAGCCGTGCGACCCGAATCAGCCAAACGGCAGCACTTGCACACTCGGGTGACCGGCTGAGGCGGGCCACCTACGTCCAGCAGCGGGAACACATGCTTCTACCGCTTAACTAAGTGCCATTCAGTTTAGTAGCCAATTATTAAAGAATAACGATTAAGAGTAAGATTGAGAGAAATTGTGAAAAGCGTTCCAAAGCCAAGCTATAGTGGTGAGCTCCCGATCCATCAGCGACGCGAGGAGATCCTGCAGACCCTGCAATCGAACCAAATCGTGGTCATTGCCGGTGAGACGGGCTCGGGAAAGACCACCCAAATTCCAAAATTCCTGCTGGAATGCGGCTTCGGGTCAAAGGGCTGGATCGGCTGCACCCAGCCCCGCCGGGTGGCGGCACTATCCGTAGCCCAGCGCATCGCGGAAGAGCTCAATGTAAGATACGGACATGAAGTCGGAGCGAAGATCCGTTTCACAGATGAGACCCGAAAAGATTCGCTTATCAAGGTAATGACCGACGGCATCCTGCTCAACGAGCTACAGGATGACCCGATGCTCACCAATTATGAAGCGATCGTCATCGACGAAGCCCACGAACGCAGCCTGAACATCGACTTCATTCTGGGCTGCCTGAGAAACCTTGCAGAAAAACGCAAGGATCTGAAAATCATCATTACCTCGGCTACGATCGACACGGAAAGATTTTCGGAAGCTTTTAATAACGCACCCGTCATCGAGGTCTCCGGACGGATGTATCCGGTGGACACCCTCTACCGCCCGGTCGAAGATCTAGCACAAGGCAACAAGGATTATGACTATATCGATGCGGCCGCTGAAGTCATCGACGAGATCCTTTCGGACAACAGTGAAGGCGACATACTGGTCTTTCTCCCCGGCGAACGCGACATACGTGAACTTCGCAAAGCCCTCGAAGACAGTCCGGCACGCCTGTGCGACCTGCTTCCCCTTTACGGGCGACTCGCCAAAGGCGATCAACAGCGTATTTTCCACCCCGGAGGCAGACGCCGCGTTATCCTCTCCACCAACATCGCGGAGACCTCACTGACTGTCCCCGGTATTCGGTACGTGGTCGACACCGGCCTCGCAAGGATCAGCCGCTACAGCCCGCATTCACGCACACAGCGGCTGCCGATTGAACCAATTGCACAATCCAGTGCCGAACAACGCAAGGGACGTTGCGGGCGCGTGAGCGACGGCACCTGCTACCGACTGTATTCAGCAGAAGACTACGGTGCCCGGGAAGCGTTCAACACTCCGGAGATCCATCGGTCCAATCTGGCTTCCGTCATTCTGCGAATGATGGCCTTCAAACTGGGTGACATTCGAACTTTCCCTTTTATTGAGCCGCCGGGGGAGAGTGCCATCGTGGGAGGCTACCGACTCCTCTCGGAATTGGGCGCCGTCACCCGTGACGAGAAGAGCCCGAACGAAGATGATTACCGTTTAACCAAACTCGGCCGTCGACTATCCCGGCTACCGGTTGACCCGACCGTAGGGCGAATGCTTCTACAGGCGCAGGAAGAAGGAGCACTCGATGAAGTGCTTGTTATTGCATCCGGCCTTTCCATACAGGACCCAAGGGAACGTCCTGCCGAGGTGGCAAAGGAAGCAGACGAAATACACAAGCAATTCGTCCACCCCGAATCGGACTTCCTCACACTGCTCAATATTTGGAACAGCTATCACGAAAAGCTGGATGCCTTGAGCCACAGTAAATTACGAAAATTTTGCCGGGCTCACTTTCTCTCATACCAGCGCATGCGGGAGTGGAGAGATACCCACCACCAGATCGAGCGCATGCTCGATGAACGCCGAACATCGAAGAACAAACGTCGAACAACAAATGCTGTGGAGAACAGCCAAACCTGCATGGATGCGCAATATGCAGCCATTCACCGCAGCATACTGGCTGGCCTGCTGAGTAACATCGCCTACAAGGAGGAAGAGCACAACTACCGCGGTCCGCGAAACCGCAAAGCCCTGCTCTTTCCCGGCTCCGGGCTTTTTGACCACAAAACGGCCAAAAAACAGCGTAAGGCCGCCTACGCGAAAAAGACCCGACCCAAACCGGCGAAAACGACGGCACCGAAATGGATCGTCTGTGGCGAATGGATGGAAACCAACCGCCTTTATGCCCGAAACGCAGCGAGAATCGAAGTCGATTGGATCGGGGCAATGGCCGGCGACCTACTCTCAGTTCGTCATACCGAGCCATACTGGAGCACCAAGTCGGCAGCAGTGCTCTGCAAACAACGAAAGCTACTGTTCGGCCTGGAGATCAGTCGCTCCAACGTCAGTTATTGCCGCATCGCTCCGGACGAGGCCACAGACATCTTCACCCGCAATGGTCTGGTCGAAGGCGGTATTCAAGAACGCCCGGCATTTTTTACGCATAACGAAGCACTCCGCGAAACAGCTGCCTCGGAAATAGCCCGCCAACAACTGGGCTCGACTCAGTTGATCGAGGATCAACTTTTTGAGTTCTACCGCACGCGTCTATCCGGAGTCGGTTCCTACTCCGACCTCAGACGCTTTGCCAAAGCCGAGCACGGTGGCTCACTGGACTTCCTCAAGGCTCAGCTTCGGGATTTGCTGCCGCGGAACAGTGAAGTCGCGGAAGAAGACTTCCCCAGGACAATTCAGCTCGGCGGGCACCTTATGCCCCTATCCTATCGAAACGAACCCGGGCACGAAGCAGATGGCGTGACCCTGCGCATTCCGGTCTCGCAACTCGATGCGATTCAAGAGGGCGTCCTCGACTGGGCCATCCCGGGCCACCTTGAAGCAAAAATCGAAAATCTGTTGCGCAACCTGCCCAAGCCCCTGCGCATCAAGCTTCACCCGCTGAAGGAAAGGGTGAAAGAACTGCGTGAAAAAATCCGCCCATCGGATACAGCACTCAGCGAACAACTGACTGATCTGCTCAAACGTGACTACGGAATACAAACCTACCGCGATCAGTGGACCAGTGAGATGCCAGAACACCTCAAGCTACGTATTCAGGTAGAGAACAGAGAGGGCGAACCACTGGCAGAGAGCCGTGATCTCGAAACCCTCCGCAAGAAACTGGACCGAAAATCCAAATCCGTGCGCTCCAACGACGGGCTGGAGAGCATCCCGGCATGGCAACGTGCCGCAGAGAAGTTCGAACGCGAAAATTTGAATGAGTGGAATTTTGGAGATTTGCCCGAACGAATCGACCTGTCCGGCGAATCGGGTCTGCCGCTGGCAGCTTATCCGGCACTGGTTCTGGAATCCGGCAAGGTTCACCTTCGTCTCCTGACGGAACGGGCAGCTTCGGTAAAAGCAACCAGAGAAGCGTGGCCTGACCTATGCGAGCTGGTTTTGGGCCGCGAACTTGCCTGGATTCGCCGCGATCTGAAAGAGCTCAAAGGTTTGGGCGTCGGATTATTGCCTCTGGGTGGCTACGAGGCCATCAAAGACAGTAGCTGGCAGCACCTTCGCCGACACCTTTTTGCGTGTGATTCGCTTCTACCTCTGAAGGAAAGCGCATTCAAAAAGACCCTTGAGCGAGCCGACCGGGAAAAGCGTGGCATCGTACAAAAACTGAACGAGCAACTGGCAGCAGTTTTGGAAGCACGTGCCGACGTGGCACTTATCCTCGAAAAGAAAAAGACCAAACAGGCCATCAGTTATCCGGGCATGCGGACTCAGCTCCAACGTATCGCGCCAGCCGATGTACTGGATCAATTCGAATTCAGCGACCTCCCTCATATAACCCGTTTTCTAAAGGGGATGATCATTCGTGCTCAACGCGCCCGGGAAAGCATTCAACGTGACATGGAGAAAGCCAAACGTGTCGCACCCTTCGAAGCCAAATTTGAAAGCCTTTCCAAACTGGCGTCCCAATATAAAGAGCCAGAAGCGGTAAAAGGATACATGATTCTTTTGGAAGAATTCAAAATCTCGGTCTTCGCCCAGGAGCTCGGCACCGCCCAAAAGACTTCCGAAAAACGACTGGACGATCTGGCCAGCCAAATCGAAGCTTTGCTTCGATAATCAAGTCGGGCAAAATCTTCACCGTCATTCCCATCAAGAGACGCTTGCCAGTTTATCCGACTCGGGCTTAGCTCATCGCATGCTCAGTCCGAACGCATGCCTACTTGCCCCTTCAATTCTCGCCGGAGACCACGCCAACCTGGCCGCCAGCCTAAAGGAGATCGAGTCTGCCGACCTGAAATGGGTGCATCTCGATATTATGGATGGACATTTCGTGCCCAACCTCAGTTTCGGCCCACAAACCGTCAAAGCACTGCGTCCGAATTCGAAACTCTTCTTCGATGTACATCTGATGCTGGACAACCCGGATAAGTATATCGATGCCTTTCTCGATGCCGGAGCCGACCAGATCACCATTCACGTCGAACCGGACTACCCCGTCATGGAAACGCTGGATTATATACGCTCAAAGGGCTGTAAATGTGGCATCGTGCTCAACCCCGGCACCGATGCGCAAGTGGCCAAACCCTTCCTGGAGAAGTGCGATATTATTCTCTGTATGACCGTGCAGCCCGGTTTTGGCGGACAGAGCTTCCGGGACGACGTGTTGCCGAAAATAAAACAGATTTCTGATTGGCGGGAAAGCATGGACCTGAACTTCAGGCTCGAGGTCGATGGTGGTGTCGACATGGAAACGGCACCGCTCTGCATCGAACACGGAGCGGACACGATGGTCGCCGGCACAGCATTTTTCAAAGCCGTCGACCGCCCGGGATTTGTCAAAAAAGTGACCGGCCGTTAACACAGGTCGAGCCGCCGATCTTTCAACACAGACATTTTGGAGCGGGTCTCTGATACACGATCCAAATCGAGGTTCAGCGTAAGAAACTCTGATTCCTCCCCGGCCTCAACCAGAACTTCTCCCCAAGGGTCGACCACCATGGAATGACCAAAATAGTGAGTTGAACCCACACCCTCACCGTGGCCTTCCACTCCGGACTGATTAACCGCGATAAAATAGCACTGATTCTCGATTGCCCGGGCACGTACTAATGTGCGCCAGTGGTCCAGGCGGGGATGTGGAAACGCGGCAGGTAGAATTTGTATTTGAGCGCCAAGATCGGTGTTTTTCCTGAACAGTTCTGGAAATCGCAAGTCATAACAAACAGCAAAACCAGCCCGACCGTGTTCGATATCCGCAACGACGAATTTGTTCCCCGCCTCAACATGCTGATCCTCGTTAAAAAGTGAAAACAAATGTATTTTGCTGTATTTAGCTAAAACCTCTCCCTCTTTATTAAAATAGAACAGCGTATTTCGTGGCATTCCGGAATCTGAACGCTCCAAAAAAGAACCGCACAATGCCACTTTATGGTTTTGCGCGATCCGGGATAGCTCATCGTGATGTTGCTCCGCATCGGACAGGAATGCCCGGTTTTTGTCCCAATCGAACCCGGTCGTTGCCATCTCGGGAAGGCATAATAAATCAGATTCCTCTGCGGAAGCAGCTTCGGCGGCGCGTCGAATCGAATCTAAATTATATTCAGGATCACCTCGTCTTACATCCAGTTGGGCGATTGATAATTTCATAAAATAAAATAATTATAAACTATTATAACTTGACGAAGTAAGAATGTGTTTTCAATTCAAGCTACTAGAAAAAGTATTATGGCAAAGCGCACTATCAAAATAAACATCAAGCTTCCCGCCGGGGTTACGGCCGACAACGAGCTTGTGGCCAAAGCAACCAAAGCTGCCAACGATGCGGTATCCGATGCAATAGGAGATTTGGTCGAAACCCAGAAGCTGGCCAAGAGTCTTGCCGAGAAAGGCATTCACATCAGTGCCCGTGAACTCTTAAAGCACAAAAAGGGAAAACCTGCACCTAAGAAGGCTTCGAAAACAACTGGCACACGCAAGCGTGTTGTGCTGAGTAACGCCAAGCGCAAGCAACTGATTGCCGACCTTAAAGCCGGAGTAACAATCAAAGGCGCGGCTGAAAAGTACGGGGTTTCGGGGGCCACGGT
Organism: Coraliomargarita sinensis; assembly: GCF_003185655.1. Classification (NCBI taxonomy): domain Bacteria; kingdom Pseudomonadati; phylum Verrucomicrobiota; class Opitutia; order Puniceicoccales; family Coraliomargaritaceae; genus Coraliomargarita; species Coraliomargarita sinensis. Next base: position 74,722 of record NZ_QHJQ01000006.1, read on the forward strand.
CATGAACATCAAAACGAAAGCCGGGCTCACGAATAAACGAAAGTGACCTCTCGGTTATAGTTTCACTTCGGCCTGCTCTTCTCGAGCAGGCTTTTTTATGTCCGGATGATTCCGGTCGCCGTTCAAGCTATTCTTCGCGTGATACTCCGCTATCTTGGCATACGCCGACTTTCCAAAATAGCGCTCTAGCAACCTTCCTTCCGATTTCATCACGTCCACAAGAATGAGTCCGTCGATCACATCGTTAAACGCCGGATCAACGTTAAAACTGATGAGAACCCCATTCAATTTCAGGTAGTGCCGAAGCAGGATCGGGATTCCCTTTTTATCATCTTCGAAACCGGAAACGATGGCAGAAACCGAATCAATCGAAGTGATCGATTCGGCAATATTCTTAAGTGAAGTCCCCCGAAGCTTAGCTTCGGATTTCGGAGGTTTCCGTGCACTCACCAGTTGCGACATCTCATCATCGAAACTGTGCTCTCTAAAAAAGTGGACCATCAGGTTTTTGGAAATACTGTGATAAGCATCCGATATACTCACCGGTCCGAATAAAATCCGGTAACGCGGATGTTTTGCCATAAACTCACCGATCCCCCGCCATATGAGGGAAAGTGACGCGTGTTTCTTTTGATATTTAATTCGAATAAAAGAACGGCCCAGCTCCAGGCATGGTCCCAATTTCTCCATAAACCCCGGACGAAACTGAAAGAGCGTGGAGGTGTAGAGCCCCCTAAGCCCATGCTTTTCCACAATCTCGTCGGCTAAGCCGACACGGTAGGCACCGGCGATTTCCGCCTCAGAGCGATTCCATAAAAACAGGTGCACATAATATTCGTCGAATTGATCCAGATCCCGGGCCGATCCGGTGCCTTCCTGGACTGCGCGAAAGGTTTCTTCACGCAACCGCCCAATTTCCTGAATAATGCAGGGGATCTGCTTGGAACGCGCGTAATAGACTTCCAGATCACCCTGCTCCACCAAGCGCTGCCCGGATGGGAGTGCCCTGACTTCCGCTGCAAGTAGCTCCGGGTCCTGCGGGGGAACCAAGGGCTCAAGCTTGTTTTTGGCCGCCGACGCCGAACGAAAGGGAAACCTAAGCTTCCCACTTCGGGACGGGGTCGTACTGAGTGAGTAGGTCTTGAGCCGCAGATATTCAGCGGCCGCCAACTTACTCTCAAAACGTTCCGAACGCTCTGGCGGAATAGGCTGACCTATTTTTATGCTGACGCTTCTTCCCTGCATGCGGCAAAGTTCCCGCCCCAACAAGAGGGTGCGAATGCGCGGGTGAAGCATACCCAGAACTTGAAACAAAAAACTATTCCGCCCCTTGAAGTAGACCGGTAGAACCGTCGCACCGGTTTTTTTTGCCAGACTGACGACATGGGGCGACCAACGTGGATCAATCACCGCCCGGCTGCTCATGTGAAAATGAGAAACCTCGCCGGAGGGAAATACGCCGAGGCACCTCCCCTCCCGAAGATGCCGGATCGCTGCACGCATGCCAGCTATATTCGACTTTGTCGATGCAGAGCGATCAAAGGGATCGACTGTAATCAAGCTCCCCCGGATACCGTCGAGATGTGCCAGAAGATAATTCCCCATCATCTTGGCATCAGGACGAATATTCTTCAGTAGCGCGCCCAGAATAATTCCATCAACACCACCGTAAGGATGGTTTGCGACGACCAACAGAGGACCACTTTTGGGAATCCGTTCATAGTCCTCGGTATCGATTTCAAACTGCACTCTAACAGCACGCAGAGCCTTGGAGAAAAAAAGTGGATCGTCCTCCAAATCATCCAATTCGGAATGAAAGCGGCGGTAGGACTTATTGATATGCGTTAATCCGGTCAACCAGCCGAAACCCGGAGCCAAAACAGCCGCGAGAGCTGCGGGCACACCTACCCGCTGGATTAACTGGGGGATGGAAACGAGTTCAGGCATAGGTTTACGCCTTTAAAGGAATCAATGCTGCGCTGCCAGACTTGCGCGTTTCAATGCTTCCTTAAGTTCGTAGATTTCCACCGGCTTCCGAATGTAATCGTTCATCCCGACACTGAGACATTTTTGACGGTCTTCGTTCATCGCATAAGCAGTGACCGCTATAATATACTGATTTTGATTCTCTACCTTCTCCTCTCCGGAACGAATCGCCTCCGTGAGCTCAATACCACTTCGGCCCGGCAGGCGAACGTCCATGAGCACGGCGTCATAGCTGCGGTTCTTCAGCTGACAGAGTGCCTCCTCGCTGCTTTCGACCACGTCCGGGCGATAGCCGAGCATTTCAAGAAGTTCCCGTATAACCCAGCGGTTATCCTTATCATCCTCACACAGGAGTAATTTAAGTGGATTCTTAATGGCAAACTCAGGCTCCAAAAGCTCCTCATCGTCGACAGCATCTCCCTCTTTTCGCGCGGCGCCAGGCACTGATGCAGCATGCTCCAGTCTGACATGAAACTGGAAATTGGAGCCCGCCCCCAGCTCACTTTCAATCCAGATCTCACCGTGCATACGCTCGACCAAGCGCTTGGAAATCACAAGCCCAAGGCCTGTTCCACCAAAGCGGCGGGTTGTCGAAGAGTCCACCTGAGTGAATGGTTGAAAGAGTTTTTCGTATTTTTCTTTCGGGATGCCGTGCCCGGTATCAATCACCTCAAAGTGTAGCACATCAGAATCATGCTCCGAGTCGATGGCTTTCAGACTCACCCTTATCGTAATGGACCCTTTACTGGTAAACTTGATGGCATTGCTCGAAAGATTCAGCAAGATCTGCCTGAGACGGTGAGCATCACCTATATAGAACTCCCTCACGTTCGGATCGATTTCGTAATCCACCCTGAGATTCTTGTCCTTCGCCTGGGGGAGTACCTCCTCAAGTGCCTCGCAGATGATTTGTTCGAGATCGAATTGTTCCGCTTCAAGATCAAGTGATCGTGACTCAATTTTGGAATAATCCAGAATATTATTGATCAAATCCAGTAGCGCGCGGCCACTGCGTTTGATGATAGCTGCGTGTTCGGACTGTTGCTGGTCGAGGTCCGATTGAAAGAGCAAGTCCGTGTAACCGATTATGGCATTCATGGGAGTTCGAATTTCGTGGCTCATCATCGCGAGGAATTCTCCCTTCGCCACACTGGCCGCGTTGGCCGTATCCTTCGCCAGGCGCAAATCATCCTGATTTTCCTCAATCATGATCAGGCCGGAAAGCCCGGAGGCCAAAAGACGAACCGCGTTAATTTCACTCTCGTTCCAATCATGCGCCTGCTCGCAGTGGTCCACACCGAAGAAGCCGTATAGACTCCCTTCCTTCCACATGGGGATAGCCAGAATCGCACGCGCCTGAAAAACACGAAGCGTTTCGACCTCTTCATCGGAAGCCCTGTTAAAGTCGACCTTTACAATCCCATCCTCGACAAGTGATTCATACCAATGTGGGCAGTATTGTTCAAAAGGTGCATTCTGTAAGGATGGATTCGAAAGCAGGCTCGGGATCTCATCCCGTTTCTGCCACTCGTATTTCACGGCAAAATTGTGAAACTCTCCGTGGTCACTACCCGATACGCGAAAAATAAACGCACGGTCCACGCTAAGCGCTCTGCCGATTTCAGAAAGCGCAGCTTCGATCGCGTCTTCGAAGCCCGAAGTCGTGAGCAAACAGTTGTTGGCATGTGCCGTGGCCCGAAGGATTGTGTCACGGTGGCGAATCGCCTCTTCCGAAGACTTCCGCGAACTGATGTCGTAGGCCACCCAAACAACCTGGTCGTTTTGCTCTTCGCTGTTGGCCATTGGCGTGACCCGTGCCTCAAACCAGTGCACGCCGACATCCACCGATTGGAGGGAATACTCCAGCGTGCTGACACGACCGCTGCGGAGCGTCTCTTTTATCGTATCAATAAACTCCGCGCAGACCTTGTCATTAAACAAGTCGCTTATCTTTTTCCCACGTACGCTGTCGGCATTGAAAATACGATGGTTGGCACAGATTCTATCCGTGGCTGCAAAAACATCATGAATCGTGCCACTGGCGCTCAATACGAAAGCAATATCCGGAAGCGCTTCCGTAAAGGCACGCAGACGCATCTCGTTCTCCGAAATCTGGGCTTCCCGACGCCGCAGCTCAGTCATCACGGCGGCCAGACAGACTGAAGTGACCGAGACAATACCGACGAAAAACCACACGTTAGCAGGGCTTTGCGTGATCGATTCCCCCTGCCCCTGTAATACGGGGACGAGTTCCCAGCCTGCCAGCAGCGCCAATGCCAGCACACCGGCTGATGCGCCTCTCAAACCAAAACGGAAAGCCGACCATGCCATGATTGGAAAAATGGCCAATTCCATCGGATAAAGGAGCGTATCCGTAGGCGCCCAATTCTTAAAAGTCACATGCCCAAAACAAATTAGCGCCACAAACCAGATGAACACTTCAACGAGCTGTTTGGACCCCAGGCGGAAACCAACCGGGTTGGCCCATGTCTGAACAAAAGGCGCAACGATGATGGTGCCGACGGCTGCCGACAACCAGTTGGAAAAAGACAACTCCCAGAACTCCTTAAAAGGAATCCCATTCGGACCGCTGCACAAAAAAAGCGACTGGATGAGGGCCCCAGCAAACGTGGCGACACCCGCGGCCCAAAAAAGCATCAGAAAGGCATCCCGCACACGCTCCATGGTCACATCGACGCGAATCGCATCCAAGACACGACGGGCCAGTGCCGCTGCAGCCACGGCGGCCATGGGTGCACTAAGAATGGAAAAAGTATCAACCTTGCTCACGGCTCCGGGAATTACCGCGCCGATAAAGATAGCAGGCAGATAGCGATAACCACCCACCAATACGATGGAGATCGCAATCCCGAATATAGGCGCGATGTGGTTGACACGCTCATCGTAGCGAACATCCGCTAGTGCTACGGCGATTTGGGAAGCAAACGCAGCAGTCAGGGCAACGAGTATGTATTTTACTCCAGTGCGGAGGAATGTGCAGTTCATTGTTAGGGTTTGTCTAATACGACATACACCCATCCGGAAATCAATAATATGTCGTTGTGATCCAGCAAAAGCTGCCGCGGTCGACAAAACTTTAGCTATAATGAAATTAAGACTTGATTCGCGCAATCCCCCGCGCATTTTCTCCGTTTTCCCAGATTTTGAGGACGGGTAGCTCAGTTGGTTAGAGCAACTGGTTTACACCCAGTAGGTCGTGGGTTCGAGTCCCTCTCCGTCCACCATTTCCGGGCTACGGAGCCGCGCCAAGCGGCAACCGGCGGCGCGGATGCTTCAATTAATTTCCATGCGCCATACTATTTCCATACTCGTCGAAAATAAATTCGGAGTTCTTGCCCGTATTGCCGGACTGTTCAGTGGCCGAGGCTTTAACATTGAGACACTTAATGTCGGCCCGATGCTTGACGATAAGCTTTCCCGCATTACCGCCACAATAATCGGTGACGACGCCGCTCTGGATCAGGCGATCAAGCAGGTTTACAAGTTGGTCAATGTTGTGGAAGTGACCGAATTCTCCAGCGGTCAAGCCACGGAACGGGAGCTTGTCATGATTAAGGTAACCGCAAGCGCGGGCCAGCGCTCTGAAGTCATGCAAATTTGCGACATTTTCCGCGCCAAGATTATCGATGTCGCTCAGGACACGCTTAATATTGAAATGACGGGCAACGCCAACAAGGTGAAAGCCTTCCTCAACCTGATCGAACCCTACGGCGTCGTAGAAATGTCTCGCACGGGAAATCTTGCATTGAAGCGCGGCTGAGTCACACAAATTTAATCACCGGAATTTAACTAACAAACCAAAAGAAATATGCCTGCTAAAGTCTATACAGATAAGGATGCTGACCTTAAAGTAATCAAAAAGAAGACCCTCGCCATTATCGGCTACGGTTCTCAGGGCCACGCCCATGCCCAAAACCTTAAGGAGAGCGGCCTCAACGTGATCATCGGCCTCTACCCGAAGAGCAAGTCCGTCAAAGTTGCCAAGAGCCAGGGTTTTGAAGTTTACGATACTGCCGAAGCGGTAAAGAAAGCCGATGTGATCATGCTGGCTGTACCGGACATGAAGCAGCCGGAAATTTACGAGAAGGACATCCTTCCAAACCTCGAAAAGGGCAAGACACTCGCATTCACTCACGGCCTGGCCATTCATTATGGACTGATCCAACCGCCGAAGGGCGTTAGTGTCATCATGGTCGCTCCCAAGGGTCCGGGGCACGTGGTCCGCAGCCAGTATGTCGAAGGCAAAGGTGTGCCGGCTCTGATCGCCGTACTGAAGGGCTCTTCCAAAGACTCCAAGAAGATCGCCCTGGCTTGGGCCAAGGGTATCGGCGGCACACGTGCCGGCGTGATTCAAACTACGTTCAAGGAAGAATGTGAAACCGACCTTTTCGGCGAACAAGCCGTTCTCTGCGGCGGTGCTTCCGCACTCGTTCTTGCCGGCTTTGAAACACTTGTCGAGGCTGGCTACCAACCGGAAATGGCATACTTCGAGTGCTTGCACGAACTCAAACTGATCGTCGACCTGATGGTTGAATCCGGTCTTTCCGGTATGCGCTTCTCCGTTTCCGAGACTGCGGAATGGGGTGACTACATCTCCGGCCCTCGTGTCATCAATGCCTCTTCCAAGAAGGCAATGAAGGCGATCCTGAAGGATATCCAGACCGGCAAGTTCACCAAAAACTGGGTCAAGGAATACAAGGAAGGTCTGCCCAACTACAAGCAGTACATCAAGGACGGCCAGAACCACCAAATCGAAAAGACCGGCCAGCGGCTCCGCTCGCTTATGCCGTGGGTCAAAAAGCGCAACATCAAGGGCGCTCAGGCTGCTTACAACTAAGTTGTTTCATAACTTCGAAATTTCGAGCGGTCGTCGGTCCTGTACCACGGCCGCTTTTCTTTTGATGCAAGGTTGCGCTTCGCCGGAACCGCTGTATGCCGTAGTGACAACGCAATTTAGTTGACCTCTCATCCTCTGGAATGTCCTCACCCATTTATATCGCCACTCGAAAAAGCCCGCTTGCCGTAAAGCAAACGGACTACGTCGTCAGTTGGCTCAAGGATAAGCTACCCGAAGACCAATTCGAGCAGTTGCAGCTTTCGACGAAGATCGATGAGCGGTTGAACTGGTCTTTGGAAAAACGCGGCGGGCTCGGGCTCTTTACCAAGGAACTTGAAGAGGCCCTTCTCGACGGACGTGCCACGCTGGCGGTTCACAGTGCGAAAGACCTGCCGACCACCTTGACCGGAGACTTGTTTATCGCCGGCTATCTCCCCCGAGCCAAGGCCAGTGATACCTTGGTCAAACGTGAGGCTTGTGACAAACCTGCCAGTATCGCATCAAGCAGCCCTCGTCGCCGCGCCCAGATCGGGGAGCTTTATCCGGAAGCGGAGTGGACCACGATTCGCGGCAATGTCGCCACCCGCCTGCGGAAGATTGCTGACGGCGAGGCCGATGCCTCGATTCTGGCGGCGGCCGGGCTGGCGCGACTGGAAATTCACACGCATGAGGGCCTGGAATTTATCGAACTCCCATTTGATGAATGTGTACCCGCCCCCGGACAGGCTGCGATTGCCATCCAATGCCGGGAATCTGAACTTGAGAAATACCGCGAGCTCTTTTGCGAGAAGACCAAACTAGCCGTAACACTGGAACGCGAGTTCCTCCATCGTCTGGGTGGCGGCTGCCAGACACCGGTCGGCGCGCATTACGACGGTAAGGTTTTTTACATCTACCACCCCGACATCGGCTTTACGACCTTCGAATTCGAACTGAACAACATTATTGATATCGAGGCGGTCCTGCCTGCGATCATGGATGATTTGAAACTCTGATGGCTAAAAATGGAAAAGTATTCTTAATTGGTGCCGGCCCCGGAGATCCCGGTCTCGTGACCGTGCGCGCCCGCGAGCTCATCGAACAGGCGGATGTCATCGTGTACGACTATCTGGCCAACCCCAAGCTGCTCGACTGGTCCCGCGGGGATGCTGAGCGCATCTATGTGGGTAAAAGCTCGGGGCGCCACTCCATCCCTCAGGATGAAATCGAAGAACTACTTGTGGACCGCGCGAGTAAAGGGATGAAAGTCGTCCGACTGAAAGGAGGAGATCCCTTCGTTTTCGGACGTGGCGGTGAAGAAGTCAGCGAACTCGAGACCGATCAGATCGATTACGAAATCGTACCTGGTGTGACGGCCGCACTTGCGGCTGCGGCTTATGCAGGCATTCCCCTCTCCCACCGTGACTACAGTTCCTCCATTACCTTTCTAACCGGGCACGAAAATCCGGAGAAACAGACTTTAAGCATCGATTTCCGGTCTTACGGCAAAAACACCGGTACACTTTGTATTTATATGGGAATCGGACAACTCGCACGTATTGTTAGCGAGTTGCAGGAAGGCGGGATGTCCGGTGATATGCCAGTCGCCATTATCGAATGGGCAACGCTCAACCGACAGCGCTCCATTCAGGGAACATTGAATACCATCACGGATGACCTTGAACGCTCCGGCCTGGGCGCACCGGCGATCGTGGTGATCGGCGAAGTCGTGGCCCACCGCTCCAAAACCGAATGGTTCGAAGGCCGACCACTCTTCGGCAAACGGATCGTGGTGACCCGTGCCCGTGAGCAGGCGGGGCAATTATCCAGAATGCTGGAAGACAACGGCGCGGAGGTCATCGAACTTCCTTTTATTAAAGTGGAGCCAAGTTTCGATCAGAAGCTCTTGACCGAAGTGTTGGCCGGCATCGCCGTCTATGAATGGGTCATCTTTACCAGTGCGAATGGGGTGAAAACCTTCTTTGACCTTTTTTACCGCGCTTATGATGACATCCGCTGCCTTGGGCCGATGCGCATTGCCGCCGTCGGCGCCGCCACCGCTCGCGAAATCGAAAAACATAAGTTAAAAGTCGACCTCGTTCCAAAAAAAGCCAACGCCAAAGCCCTGGCGAAAGAGCTGATCGAAAATGAGGGAGTTGAGAGTGTCCAGGTGTTGGTCATTACCGGTAACCAAAACCGGGAGGAACTCGTCCAAAGCCTTGAAACGGAGGCGAGGGCCATCGTCGATACCTTACCACTTTATCAGACCAGCAAGACCAACCTGACAAATGAACCGGCCGCAGCACGCTACCGCGCAGAAGGTGCGGACGCCGTGCTCTTCACCAGTTCCTCCACGGTTAAATCCTTCGTCGAGCAGCGGACGGCCCTCACCCTCGAAAAAAGTGCCCGGAAGCCCGTGTACGGCAGTATCGGGCCCATGACCAGCAAGACATTGCAGGAACTCGATTTACCGCTTGGCTTTGAGGCGCCGCAATCCAGTCTGGATCATTTCGTCGTCGAGACAATTGCACACCTGAACCAACAAGCTTAATCACAATTCTGATCCCGGATTGAGATTCACAGCAAGACTTAGAATAAATATTCAACCACCCTCCAATCAACAACTTAACCACACAGCAACATGCCCAACGTCATTCTCGAAACCACTCAAGGTAGCATCGAATTCGAACTTTTCGACGATGTCGCTCCGAAGACCTGCGAAAACTTCACCACTCATATCAAGAACGGCTATTATAACGGAATTATCTTCCACCGTATCATTGAGGAATTCATGATTCAAGGTGGCGATCCGACCGGGTCAGGCATGGGCGGAGAATCCATTTGGGGCAAGCCATTCGAGGATGAATGCGCACGCGACCTCGCTTTCGACAAGCCCGGCCTTCTTGCCATGGCCAACGCCGGCCCCGGCACCAATGGCAGCCAATTCTTTATTACGACTGTCGCGACCCCATGGTTGCATATGAAACACACCATCTTCGGAGAAGTCGTCAACGGCATGGACGTGGTCGAGAAACTCGAAAAAGTGGAAAAGGGTCCCGGTGACCGTCCCGTCGAGGACCAGAAGATCATTAGTGCGAAAGTCGTCGAATAACGAATTGAACAATAAAGGCCTTCCTTTGCGAATGGCACGCCGTAGTCGCAGTGCCCCCCACATGACGACTCAAAGCAATTCCCCCACTATTCTAGCCCTGCACGGCTTCACAGGATTAGGGACTGATTTTGCGCCATTCGCCACGTTGTGCGGGGGGAACTGGCGCTACCCCAACCTCCCGGGGCACGGGCCGCCCCCTCAGCCCGATTGCACGCCGGAAACAATCCTCAGCTTCGTAGAAACGGAACGTTCCGCGTTCAATACCGAGGACTCAACACCTCATGTACTACTTGGCTACTCCATGGGTGCTCGCGCGGCACTACTCCATGCCTGCAGACATCCGGCCGCATGGGACGCGCTGATACTCATCAGTCCCAATCCCGGGATTGAAGATGAAACCGAGCGTGCAAGGCGCAGAGATGTGGATGAAAAGCTAGCTCAGCGGATCGAGCTGCATGGCGTGGAACGCTTTATCGAGTTCTGGCAGAACACCCCCATGATACGCAGCCAGAAGAAAATCCGCGAAGACTGGCGCAGCGGCATGCAAATTAAGAGAAAAGAGCATACCGCGGCAGGGCTCGCGGCCAGTCTTCGCCAGTTTGGTCAAGGCAGTTGCCCCAACCTATGGCCTGAACTCGCCAAGCTGAACATCCCTATCCTGCTGATCAGCGGCAGCGAGGACGGGAAATACGTAAGGATCGCAGAACGTATGCTTCACGCGCTAGCTGAGGCTGTGTGCGAGACAATAGAGGGTGCCGGTCATATGCCCCATTTGGAGGAACCCAAAATCAGCGCAGAGATAATCAGTGACTTCCTAAGCAATCTTTGAGCTGACTACTCTATGTCCGGAAGCGAAGGGTCCTTCTTGATACGTTCCGGAAAGTTTTTCACCGCACGCTGAAGCGATTCGACGACACGCTCCTCTGTGAATTGAACGGCATCAAAAATATTGGGCAGCTCTTTTCTCCAGAAAAGGTTACGGGTGGCAGTCTCGTAAATTTCCACCGTGAGGTGCAGGCGTGAGGCGAAACGGTAGCTCGGGTTGTCCCTTCGGTTGAGTGAAGCGGCTGGCCCGTCGATGCTGTCAAAAGCATCCGGATAACTGCTGACGGCTTTATTCCACTTGGCGACCACATAGAAATCACTACCTGTCTCCACCGGTTCAAATCCGCGCTTTTCCAATTCAGAGACCAGAACTTCCTCTGAAAGATTTTCCAGCAATTGCTCTTCAGATTCCCTGAAATCCATTCCAGTGACTAAAGTGTGCTTGAAGCTAAAGCTCTCCAGAGAGGAGAACGTGATGGATTTTACAAACTCCGAATGAGGACTGTTACTGACACAACCGGCTAACAACACTGAGACTAAAGCGATAATCAGTTTATATTTCATGGATCTTATCTATGACAGAATCCGTGAAAAATCAAACCTTGTGCTCCGACAGAAGAACACGTGCTATCCCGCCATGCGACTCACCCGACAGGAACGCGTCAGCTTAAGCGTACTCTTCATTATTTTTCTTTTAGCAGTCATTGGCTGGTATATTTTCTAGCCAACTACTTATGAAGTTAACGGATGCTGTGAAGCGGTACGAGTTCGATTAAAGTCATTTCCGTCGGGCAGTTAAAGCGAATGGGCGGCAAGCCATGACGGCGATTCGAACCAGCCCCGGCCGAGACGTTCAAATACGGGATACCTATACGCCTGAAGCCGCGGGCCCACTCCTTGGGAACATTGCTGTAAGTCGTGAGTGGTCCGACGACAGGCAAACGGACCTGACCGCCATGCGTGTGGCCAGCCAGACAGAGATCGATAGGCCTCTCAGTCATCCCCATAGCATAATCGGGGGAATGCCCCATCAGAATGCGAAACTCGAATTCCTCCGACTGTTCCAGCCATGGGTCGACAGACCTTTCGGCCCATTCCGCTTTGTTCGATTCATAGAGACTAAGGCCGTGCACGCTGAGCACCCCTCCGGTCGTATCTATTCTGGCAGTACGGGATGAAAGCATCTCGAGTGGCTCAAGCGATTCTTCCGGCACGCGATAAAGCTCCAGTTCCGTATCCCCAAAAACACCATAGATTCCATACTTGGGGTTCAGCGTGCGGATCAAGTCAACGAGCTTGGGCAGTTCGCTTTCAAAAGTAGCCGGTGGCACCTCCTGTATGTAATCACCGGTGTTGAGAATCAGATCCGGATCCAATTCTGCGATACGCGCGAAGATTTTTTCTTCATACTCCCCGATCGATCCGGCCTGTATGTCCGAAATGTGTAAAATGCGAACCGGTGCTTTCAGCTTTGGAGTTTCAATTCGAACTTTCCGTAACACGAGTTTCTCGGGTTCGACATGTGTCACGTAGTAACGAAGCACAAACAAATCCACAGCCAAAAAAATGTAGATACCACAGAGAGAAAACAACGGCTTGCGAAGACTGGTCCAGGTGACGCTCAAACCCGCGAACAACAAGCTGATGACAAGTAGCCCTAGCGGCAAGTACCAGAGATTAAAATCGTAGGCATCATGAATCAGAGAAAAGTCAGGATTCAACATTCCATCGCTGACAAACAAATAGTTCCGAATCAGGACGACGGCAAGGACCGCAAAAAGGCTCACGCCGCCAACCAACCAGACACGCCAGTGCCGTGGCTTCGAAGCGACGTCGGTCATCCCCAGTCCGGTTAACTCATTCATGTCAGGGATTTCTTGCGGACGAGGAGGCGCAGAGCAAACAGGATCAAGGCCACCGCGCCGACAAACCAGCAGAGCAAAAGCTCGATCGGAGCACGCATGCCCGACCGCATGGCCTTTTGATAAATCACCGTACCTACGGTAAGGTTGAGGATTTGCAGGTTACAAAACAGAGCGAGAAAGGAAATCGGATGGCGCGAGAATTCACGCGCGGATTCGTAAGTAATCGGCGCGTAGGGATCCGGCAAAACCGCAGACTGGTGGGACTTCCAGAGAAGGACAAAAAGAACGATACAATAAAGCGGAGGTAAAAGATATGGTTGTGCCAGTGAACGTACGAGCCGGGATTGGGGGAAAGCCACCATCGCCACCCACACCGGCCCTGTCATTAAAAGAAGGAGGATGAATGTACTATCCAGATCCCCGGCACCAAAGACTTCAATCAACCAAATCGGCATAAAACTAGATATGAAGGTGGAAAAGCATTAAGAGCTATGCGTTTGAGCGGGAATGTGACAGATCATCAACTGACAGGCAAATCTTTCAAATCTCGCACTTTCTTACCTGCCCGGTCCCATGCTTACACAACAATCGTCGTGTAAGCTTCGATGTAACGCTCAAGTGTGCCTTTAAGCACCTCATCGGGTAAATTCGGGGGCGGTGGCGTCTTGTCCCATTCCAATGACTCAAGATAGTCGCGCACGAACTGCTTGTCATAGGAAGGCTGAGGCCCACCGGGTTGATACTCGGACTTCGGCCAATAACGTGATGAATCCGGCGTTAAAATCTCATCAATGAGAAAAAGTTCGCCCGATTCGTCTGTGCCGAATTCAAACTTTGTATCCGCAAGGAGAATACCGGCGTCGGCTACCTTCTCAACGCCCATCTTGTAGAGTGCAATGCTCAGGTCATGCACCCTTTGGAAAAGCTCCTCACCAATCAACTCAGCTGCATCGGCACAATGAATAGGCATGTCGTGGCCACTGGCCGCCTTGGTGGTTGGGGTGAAGAGCGGCTTGGGAAGTTGGCTGCTCTCCACCAGACCTTGAGGTAAATCATATTCGAACAGTTTACCCTTCTCGCGGTATTCTTTCCAACCCGAGCCGGAAAGATAGCCCCGCACTACGGCTTCTATAGGCAAGGGTTTTAATTTCTTCACGATCATGCTGCGATGCTCCAGATCGGGATAGTCACGCGCCAACTCCTTGATTCGCTCAGCATGATCATCAACAAGATGGTGTGGTGTCAGTGCGGCAGCCTGCTCAAACCAATAAAGGCTGATCTGCGTGAGCAGGCTTCCTTTACCGGGCAGACCCTCGTTCATGATCACGTCAAAGGCAGAAACCCGGTCTGTAGCCACCATCAAAAGAGCGTCGCCCATATCAAAGACTTCACGGACCTTGCCTTTGGCGACAAGCGGATAAGGCAGCCCATTGACGGACATCATTGCTTCTTCGGGCAGTGGGAAAGGTAAATCAGGATTCTGCATGCTTTTTAGATGAACCGCTAACACTCACGCTGCAAACGGTTTCTGAAATTTTGAGATAAAATTATGACATTTTTTTAAAAAAGACTTGCAGCACTTAATCCGAAACGTAGCTTCTGCCACTTCCTTATTCCTCCCGTTCGTCTAGCCCGGTCTAGGACACCTGGTTTTCATCCAGGCAACAGGGGTTCGAATCCCCTACGGGAGGCCATTTTCGTTTAAATACGAACTCTTAACGGCCTTATTCCAAATCTCTTGGAATAAGGCCTTTATGCAGAAGTCGACGTCGATCCGGTAACACGAAGTTCGTATTTGTAGGTCGTAAACACCCAGTTTTGAAGGAATCTTGTCTTTTTCAGGGTCAATCGCTGTTACACGGACCTTCTCAATCAGGAGTTCCATCAATCGGCTTCGATCCTGAAAGTCTAGACTCTCAAACACCTCCGAAAAGTTACCGAGCGCCTCTGCCACCATGTGCTCGTTCAGCAAATGCCCCTCGCTGTGCTTAATCTGAGCCTCGATGACGGACTTCTCTCGATTTAGTCCTTCCAGGCTCTCAGCGATCCGCTCTGCCTCTTCGAGCTCGAATTTACGCAACTTCCCTTTGGACTGCTTTAGAATACGCCTGGAAGCATCCAGTTCCCCTTCCCGCTCCTTGATGGCCTTTCGTAGCCGAGCAAGCTCTGACTTTAGAGGTCTGGTCGATCGTTTTGCCTCTTTTTGAGTATTGGCGAGCGTTTCTTTGATGATCTCGGGGTGTTTCCCAAATTCACCGATTATTTCGACCAGGAAGTCATCAATCGCCTTTCCGGGAAGGTTCCTTATCGCACAATCGGAGCCTCTACCGTAGGATATGACATTCTGACAGACATAATAGTTTCTGGGATTACCATCTTTATCCGGCTTGCCTCCCGGTTTCGGCGACATCGCTTGGCCACAGTGTCCACAAAACAACTTACCCTTCAGCAGCATTTCGTGCTTATTCGACCGGGATTCCAGTGGAATCGGACGAGTGCTGTCCAAGCACTTCTGTGCCGCATCCCAGATTTCGGGACTAACCAAGCCGCTCCATCTACCTTTATACTCCTCCGTGCCCCCGGGTGCCACTTGAAAACCTTTGTAAACGGGATTGCGAACGATTCGTTGGACCTTGTCAGCCGTCCATTTCTTACCGCCAACGCGAGTTGAGCCATCTTTTCGATTATAGTTTCGTGATCGTGTGCGGTGGCCTTTTTCGTTCAGTTTATTGGCCACGCAAGCGGGTAAATCCCCCTTCAAGACCCAGTCGTAGATCTTTTTGACGACCTTTGCTTCCTCAGAATTCGACCGAAGGGAGCGATTTCCGTCATTTTCATAGCCGTAGGGTGCCATCCCCGGATGCTTTTTCCCTTCCTTGACTTCTTCGATTTGCTTCTCACGGACACGCTCTGCAGTCATTTCCCGCTCAAATTCAGCAAATGTCAGAATGATATTAAGGACGGCTTTGCCGAGTGGGCTGGACGTGTCGATGTTCTCCGTGCATGAAAAAAGTTCAACACCATGGGCTTCCATGGCCTCCCAAAGATGGTAGAAGTCCTTGATCGAGCGCGTCAGTCGGTCGATTCGCAACACGATGACGAGGTCGATCTCTTCAGCGCGTATCAGATCAATAATTTCGCGCATTCCGGGGCGATCAAGCGATGACCCGCTTCGCCCCGGGTCTGTGACTTCATGAACAAGCTTCCATCCCTGCCCTTCCCTGCATTCTACTTGGGAGCGCATGATCCGTTGCTGATTGTCGATGCTCGAATAATCGCCGTGCGTCTGCTCCTCTGTGCTCACTCTGGCGTAGGCGAGGCAGCGCACGATGTTAGACTTTTGACCTTTAGAATGACCCCTCGGCATATTTCGATAATTTTATCCTATACAGTATTAGCAATTACGAACTTTTTAAAACGCCTCAGGCGCATCAAAGATCGAGGACCACAAATCCACCGATTCGCTTTGCCGTAAACTCCAGGAACTCACCATAGATTATATGGCGCTCTTTCAGACTAATACGCCCCGCTTTGAGATCACGCTGATACTCCCGCCACATGACATCCAGCAACTCCAGCTGATTTCCATCAAGAGCGATGTCCTCGATGCTATCGACGAGCCGATCCGAAACGAGAATGAGACTGAGGTAGGACAATGGATCGCCTCCCCATAATTGGTATGGTGTCAATAATCGCCCCGTGTATTCCAAAGGTCGAGGATGCAGAGGCTGCGACTTACAGATGAAATCATCTTCGTCGATGGAAACAATTTCCCGGGTGCTCAATGTCAACTTGAGAAGCTTATTACGCCCGTCCAAGTCAGGCATTGTTTCTTCAACAACAAGCTGGACCTCGCGGATATCTGAGGTCTGAGAGGTAGTCAAAAAGCGGCCCAGCGCGGGCGACGTGAACGCATAGACAATCTTGTCATCTACTGGCTCACGGATGATGAAGGTCACTTTACCAAGCTGATAGAGCTCCAGCTTGGAAATCCGGTGACTCAGGAGAGTCGCCTCGTTGAGACGACTGATAGCAATGTTGATTTCTTTCATAGTGCATAAGAAAGGCGGCACCTTTTCGAGGTGACGCCTATTAGTTAGTTTTAGTTGTCTGCTTTTAATGTAGTTATTATTCGAATACGCGGAACCGCTGAGGCACTTCGCCGGGAAGATAGATGGCCACACGGCCGCAGAGATGCTCAACGATTGAGAAAAAACCAGTCGATGATTCAACGCTTAGCTCGATATGCACGTCATGGTACGGTGAATTTTCGATCGCGGATTGGATGTCACTCCAGAGATGTCGCAACGCTCGTGACGGTTCCATCTCCCCGAAGTTCTCGCAGATCCTGTCGATCGCGTCGTCGGAAATGATCATTTGATCGTAAGGCGGGTCATGGGCGATTCCCCACACATCAGAGGCTATACTTAATTTCGGGTCCTCGTTGGGCTCATCGACGAGTGGATGCATGCGATAGGCGTCATTCCCAGAAGTCACCATGAAAATGACGCCCGTACGCAAGACGAAGCGTATTTCGAAATCGGTTTCTATCTCCTCACTCATTTCTTCACGAACTATCGTCAAAATTTGGACGTCGAGAAGTTCCCTCTTAATTGAGTCCAGCAAATTTTCACAGAACTCGGATTCAAAGGCGAACGTTGGTCTCGTCATGCCTTTGGGGAGATAAGCAAATCCCTCTTCAAAATAGTAGAGAGTACCGTGGCTATTATGCACGACGCCTATTGCCTTCTGTTGCATATTGATAAGATTTGGGTCTAATTTTTTCATTTTTTGTTTTTTGGAATGGTTCTGATTAAGTGCGCCTTTTTTGGGGGGCTTTGGAAGAGGCCCCCGGCGCAGGGGTGAGTCTTTAAGCATGATCGAAAACGAATATCCCCTGGTGATTCCGAATTCATCCCCTGCGAAACGATTCATTTTCAGAGGAACGCCACGCTTCGACAGCACTTTGATTTTAGATCACGCAATCCGAGAGATTGCTTAGTTCCGCTCATTATATTCATCGTAGAGCGTTTCGATATTCATGCAGAGTTCGAGATCATTACCTTCGGTGAACTGATACACACATCCGTCAGCTTCGGTTAGCCGAATGACGAGCAACCCGGTCTCTTCGCAACAAAGGCAAAGAGGACGAAAAACATTAAATTCGACGATTTTCCCGGCAAGACGCTGCATGAGTAGGTAGAAAATCTCCGACTCGATCACAAGGAATGGGTCAGTTTGATTCGGGCCGTAGAAGGCATAGGTATACTCTTCGATTTCGAAGATGGATGCATCGCAAGCAGGGACGAGGTCGACCGCGTTCGACGGTCTTTTTATATTAATATTCAATATTATTTTCATGTTTACAGTGGGTTATAAAAAAGGGGTCTCTTGGTGAAGAGACCCCTTAAGGATTTATGAGATGCCTGAAAGAACAGGCACCAGATTGGTTTAGAACGGGTTCAAGCGCGTCGGAACGTAAGCGCGAGGACCCCCAACGAGATCACCTATCTTCGATGATCTCTTCAACCAGCCGACATACATACTGCAGATGACGTTTTAGAATACTCGTTTGAATAATTAATTGAGCATTGAATGCGGTTAATTTCGGAATTCTATGCACTGGCATCAGCAATTGCCTTGCTGCCGTATACATCTGAGATTTCGAGGCTGGTTTTTTAAGCCATGCAGCATTCGATTCTAAGAAACGGTTGGGTATATGATCCAGAAGCGCAGTCTCTGATACAACCGCAGATAGATCCCATGTTGAAAATTGTTTTTCAAGTATGACAGCAGATCTTAATCGTGGAACCCAAACATAGAGAAACATTGTGTTTCCATGATTATGGGTCTCCAGAATGTGCATGTAAGGCATCTCCTGATGATGTAGATACCAGCGAACCGCAGTTTCTTCCGAGTGGGGAAAGACCATCGAGAAAGTGTCAATTTGGTCTGTATATGATTTTTGACGCATCACACAGCGGAGCCGAGTATTAAGTTCCTTGGGAAGAGTATAATTTGAGCAGATTTTCTCTGCCGTCTGTAGGTTAATTTTCATTCGTTTTTGGGTTAGAATTAGGCGCATTGGCACCATCAATCCGTTTAGTGGATTAACACCCAAAAAAATTAAATCGCATGCTGAAGGTCCGAGAATCGGACCCACAGCATGACTGTCACCTGCCAGACTTGTCCTTCGGTAGTAACGAACCACCTGCCTCATCTACCATTTTCTGTAAGATCTTCCTCTCCTGCCCTTCAGTTAAACCCAGATCCCAGTCGACAACTAAGCGCATCTGGCCGTCTCGCGGCCAATTGAACGGTTCCCCTGAATTTTCGAATTCGAGCATGCCCTTCAAGCCCTCTTTTATAAACCTCTTGATCATGAGCGGTCGCTCAATTGAGAGCCTATCGGCAATCCGATCAAGTTCAGCCAGATCGCTGTCAGATAGCCTGATTGATACTGTATGAGATTTCATAAAAACTTTCTTGTTGCAAATGTCATAATTTATGACTTTAGTGACGCAAGATGAAAGTGACTGATTTTTCAAAGGGTTTTTCCCATTCTCAAATAATGACGGACTTGTCCCCTGCCGTCGACGTACCGCTTGCCACTTACCGCTTTTCCGCAGGTGATCTCTGCATGAAAAACTCCTTGAATGCAGGCGTAAGGCTCCACGAAGCGTTCGCAGCATACTCCACTGGCTCTTGGTTCAACCCAAGGTACACTGGAGCCTGCCAAGCCATTGTTGGAGCACTAGCCGATCTTGGTGTCAGAGAATTTGATACAGAAGTCCCTCTCCATGGAACCCACCTTCACGGTGTCGCCGACATAGTTGGACATACATCTGAAAATAGATTAGTCATTGCGGATTTGAAGGCCACACTTGGCGAATATGCGCTCCCACCCAAGGCCGCCGAACTCCTCCAGCTCGCATCTTATGCCTTGCTGGCGGGAGACGGGCCATATCGCCTGATTTGCGTCAGGGCGGCTCTCCGGCAGAGGCGAATTAACGTTTTTGAAGTGGACGAGCAGAGAGTACTGAAATTGATGGAACTGATCCGCGTCGAGATAACTTCAGAGAGAGTGGCAGCCTAACCATCAGCGCATCGTGCCATCGGTATTATGATGCTCAATGCGATCACTTCGATTTCCAGCGCGCAAGACCTCCGCTCTTACGGTTCTTTATCACGGGCGTATGCTGCTTGACTACAACTTTCAAGATCCAGTATAACGGCATTGAGAGCGCCAACTGGTCGCAAATTAACTGGCAAAATATTACCTTTGGAATTGAATCATCCTCGGATAGCAGCTCTGAGATCAATGCATGTTGCAACTTCATTTTCAGATTATCTTGGAGAATGGACTCGATCTCATTCCGCCTAAATTCAAGAAGTAACGAACCGAAATCAGAAACGACTGCCAAATGATCGCAATATAAGGTGTAAGCAAAGTTACGTGCGGCCTTTGACCTGAGAAACCTCCTTTGCTCGATTTCTGGATCATAATTCGGCTTTTCCCTCTCCCTCGAGGAGTCCCTTTTGAATGTGATCAGGCTTGAATTCTCATTAAGACTCATTTCGAGGGCATTTATTATCCAGGATGTCGTAAAGGTTTCAGCAAGCTTTTCGGATAAGGTTGCATGAATTTCCCGTAAATCTGAATTATCCATCAGCTGCGTATTCACCGCGCACTCCAAAAGCATTTTTGTGACGCGATTAGTGACGTCGGGTTTTATGATGTCCCATTCTTCGAGGGTTTTTTTAATATAAGTATTTTCTTCCATGAAAATATACTTTGGAAATTTTTCCGATTTTTCATAATAGTTTTTTCCTGGGAGGATAAATATCCGTCACTTTCAGAAAGCTGCATCACTTTGTTCTACATTTAGAGTGCTGCCTTTCCTTCGGATGCTCCATTAAGCTCAACGCCTGTTGCAGCTTGTCGGATTTAGCGCATGCTGCATTCGATTAATTCGTAATGCTTCATTTGAGTGTGGCTTCATGCCACAATTGTAGTCCCTACGACGCTTGAGTAGCGAGGCGCACTTTTTAGCATCCAACCGTTCTCGGTTGGTGCAAAAAGTGCTACTCGCCTCCAAAATCGGGCTTTTTTAGCCCGATTTTGTCGGTTTCCGGTGGCCGGATTGGCCACCGATGAGCTGGCCGCATATTGGCGCCAGAGCGAATCCCCTTCGGTTAGAATTCGGCGTGTCAGCTGCCGCCTTGAAGCTTTCAGCAGATTGCCGCTGGTCGCGGCAATCTGTCGAAAGCGAATTATCCCGGTAGTGCTAAGTCTCGCCGGTGCGAGACGCCAGCAGGTGTGGATTCAATGCGTCCCATATTGGGGACGCATTATTTTGGCTGGCTGCATAGCCAGCTCGCCGCTAGATTACTATCCAGCGACGATGATTTTCAACTAAGTGAATTCTTATGAATTCCCGTGAAGTTGGAAGTGGGCATTCATAGATGATTAAGATTCGCCTATGGGGACAGCTCACATCTCTTCTTTCGGTCTTCAGGATTATTAGCTATAAGAGAGAGTAGAATGCACATCGGGAGGAAAGTCACACTAGCCGGCTTTAAAAAGGCTTACGCACACCTGCTTCAAAAATCAGCAAGGCACAAAAAAGATGTGCTTCTAAGTGATCCCCTCGGCGAACGAAAGTCGCTCATGGAAGCAACGGATTTCGAGCCAGTCTTTCGCCACGTGATGAACGTAGAAGAACTTCACTCACATGCAAAAGAAACATCCGTCAGTCCTACTGGCTATCAACGCAAGTTAGTCGGCACGCGATTCATCTGGTCTCCACCAGATACTGCGCAGGCTCTCATACATGCCCTGCCAGAAAGCCAGCGCCGAGATTTGCTGGACGGGCTACAGGAAGCCTATGACCTCACTCTTGAACGTTCGTTCGGAACACAACCGAGGACCATGGCAATACATACGGACAAAGTGCGCTTACATATCGAAGCGATTGTCCTCAAATTTCAAAAAGACAAAATTGTGCACCCCGGTTTCAAGGGAACAAGCCGCGGGCATACTGATGATACATCACGGGCAGTCTCAGCAGCTCAATTTGGCTGCTCATGGCAATTTAAGTACTTCCACTCAAGAATGGCCTACGAGATGACTCGTTGCGTGATGGAAAAAATTCGTCACCTTTACACGACACAGTATGCCAAAGAACCAGATGCCTGCATTCATCGACTAGCCGTTGCCAATGAATATCTCGATTTCCTAACCATCGCCGCTACCGATGAAACGCTTTCTGCCCGGAATTCTCTGAGAAAGAGCGCCGATTTCAAGAGGCCCGATTTTCCTTTCAGATATTACCTTGACCAACATATCCCAGACCCGCAGCCGGTCCACAATCCCCCAAATTTCATTTTACGAGCCCGGATCCGTATTCACAGGATTCTTCTGCGGCGTGCGCGTGAGAAAAATTGGCTACACCAAAAACTGTCACGGCAAGCTCGAATGATACTTTACTCCTTCGCACGGAGACCTCACATCTCTGCCCGTTTCAAAGATCCGGATGGCGATGCGATGGTCAAAGCGGCTGCGAAGGAGATTGAACAGGCAAAATTAATGAGCGGCATCGAGAGAGGGATTCTATTACATTATACAAGTTCAGTTAAAGAAATCGAAGAAGAGGTCAAGTCCTCCGCCGAGAAGATCCCGATCCTAGCCGAGAAAGGAACTTCCGTTGCAGATGAAGATCCGCAACCAGCTAAAGAGGAAACCAAACCAGTCACCAAGACCGCCAACAAAACAGGTACGGAACAGGCAAAGGGGGATTCCGCCCGCCAGCTTCCGCCAATCGAGAGTCATGACCTCCCAGAGGGAATCAAGGACTCAGCTGTTCCCTCGTCTCCCGCTGACAGAATTTCCCCACCGGGACAATCCGAGGAGCCGGAAACTTCACAGCTTCCCCCTCAACCCGGATTTTTCAATGACCTAACAGATGTCGAAGTGCCACAGATACCAGAGGATCCGCTTTTCGATGAGTGGATGAAGCATTACAAACCGACCCCCATGGAACAAGCAATGATGCGTCAAGAGGGCGGCTTTGAGGATTATCTGTCTATACGAGTCAAGGAGTTTGAGGAGCGGAAAACAGAGATCGCTGCGAAACTCGTGAAGAGTAAGCGCTCCAAGTCGAAAGATGAACCGGAGATATAAACCCTGAGAACCGGCAACACCCTATCTTGTTTTTCTTCCCATCCGGCTTACTGGGCCATCGCCGCCGGAAGGAAATCCGGACCATATCCGCTCATCCTTGCAGTGATGAAAGTCACGGAAAAACCGAGGCCTCTGGCGCATCGGCGTAAATTTCGTATGCAACTTCAGTAACAGACTTTGACATTTTTTTACCGACCCGTGACTATCGCCCGAATGAATGTGTCCCTGACCCCGAAACTGGAGAAACTCGTCGAGCAGCTTGTAGCGCAAGGGCGCTACCGCTCAGCCAGTGAGGTTGTCCGTGAAGGGCTTCGTCTGCTCGAAATTCGGGAATCTCAACTCAAACCGGATTCAAGAAGTATTACAGGCTCCAAGAAAAAATAACCCTATGCCCGCGAAAAAGAAGACCGCCAAGACCTCAGAACCATTTGAAAAGCAGCTTTTTAAAGCTGCCGATAAGCTCCGGAAGAATATTGATGCTGCTGAATACAAGCATGTCGTGCTGGGGCTTATCTTCCTAAAATACATTTCGGATGCCTTCGATGCCTATCGTGAGAAGCTCAAGGCGGGTGAGACGGACTTTGGCGATGGCGAATTCATCGACCTTGAAGACCGCGACTTCTATGCGGGTGCGGGTGTCTTCTGGGTGCCGACAGAGGCACGCTGGGAGACGATTCACGGATCCTCCAAACTGCCGACCATCGGTAAGACGCTGGATACGGCGATGGATGCCATCGAGCGGGAAAACCCGTCACTTAAAGGCGTGCTACCGAAGATTTATGCCAAGGAAAATCTCGACCAGGCCACGCTGGGCGGCCTGATCGACCTGATTGCGGATACCGCGATTGGCGATGCTGCCGCGCAGAGCAAGGACTTGCTCGGGCGCGTCTATGAATACTTTCTGGGCGAGTTCGCCAACGCCGAGGGCAAGAAAGGTGGCCAGTTCTACACCCCCAAGTCGATTGTCCGTTTAATGGTGGAAATGATCGAGCCCTACAAGGGGCGCGTCTATGACCCCGCCTGTGGCTCGGGCGGCATGTTTGTCATGTCCGAAAAATTCGTGGAAGAACACGGCGGCGGACTGGATGACATTTCGCTCTACGGTCAGGAAAGTAACCAGACCACCTGGAAGCTCTCACGCATGAACCTTGCCATCCGTGGTATCGACGGTAGCGGAATCAAGTGGAACCCCGAAGGCTCGTTCCTGAAGAATGAGCACCGTGATTTAAAGGCAGACTTCATCATCGCCAACCCGCCCTTCAATCAGGACGAATGGGGCGTGGAGTTGCTTCAGGGAGATGCCCGTTGGCAATATGGCACACCGCCGAAGGGCAATGCCAATTATGGATGGATTCAGCACATGCTCTACCACACTGCGCCCACGGGCATTTGTTCCCTGGTGCTGGCCAATGGCTCGCTTTCCTCCAACCAATCCGGCGAAGGCGAAATCCGTCAAGCACTCGTGAAGGCCAATCTGGTGGACTGCATCGTCGCCCTGCCCAAACAGCTCTTCTACAACACGGGCATACCTGCCTGCCTGTGGTTCTTGCGCCGTGGCCGCACGCAGGAAGAAACGCTCTTCATCGACGCCTCCAACATGGGCTTCATGGAAGACCGCACCCACCGCGCCTTTGCCGACGAAGATATCGAGAAAATCCGCGACGCCTACCTCAACTGGCGTAAAGGCAATGGCTACACGGATGAAAAAGGGTTCTGCAAAGCCGCCAGCCTTGTGGATATAGAAAAGCACAAGTTCGTGCTCACCCCTGGGCGGTATGTGGGCATTCCTGAAGAGGAAGACGATGGTATCCCCTACGAGGAAAAAATCGCGGAGCTTACAAGTAAGCTCGGTGCTCAAATTCAGAAGGAAGAGGCATTGAATCAGGAAATTCAGAGTCAGCTCTCCAAATTAGGCATCACCCTTAATTTTGATTCCAACTCATGAGTACGGCTGAACAGGCAAAAGAAGGCTTTTATCTCAGCGAGGATGGCGAATTTGTACCCAATGGATGGGTGAATTCACAACTCAATCAAGTCATTTCAGACTTCATTGACTACCGCGGAAAAACCCCGAAGAAGACTAATTATGGTATCCCTTTAATAACTGCAAAAGTGGTTAAAGACGGGAGAGTATTTCAGACTGAAGAGTATATTGCAGAATCTGAGTATGATTCATGGATGCGTCGGGGTATACCAAAAGCAGGCGATGTAATTCTAACGACTGAAGCTCCACTTGGTGAAGTTGCCTTTATACCGAAGGGAAAAATCGCTTTGGCTCAACGAATTATCACTCTTCGCGGGAAAACAGAAGAGCTGGATAATGGCTTTCTAAAATACAGCCTACAGTCACCGCTAATGCAGTATCGTCTTACTGCACGAGAATCAGGATCAACGGTATCAGGCATTAAATCTTCTGAATTAAAGGTAACTGAGTTACTCCATCCAGAGGATTTAAACGAGCAGGTCGCCATTGCCGCGGTGCTCAACAGTCTGGACGACAAGATCGAACTATTGCGGGAGCAGAACGAGACTTTGGAAGCCCTTGCCCAAACCCTCTTCAAACGCTGGTTCATCGACTTCAACTTCCCCGACGAAAACGGCAACCCCTACAAGGACTCTGGCGGTAATGTTGATGAACTAGAAGAAACAAGTCTCGATAGCTTTGTTGATCTTAACCCGATTGAAAAAATTGATCGTCAAAGAGAGTATCTATTTTTTGATATGAAATGCCTTCCGCTTCATGAGCTCAACTTGCAAGCGGGAGTCTTCAAAAAGTCACTATCAGCAACATCCTTCAGAGAGGGAGACACGCTTTTAGCAAAAATCACTCCTTGCTTAGAAAATGGTAAAACAGGTCTTGTCCAAGATCTCAAGGGAGAAGATTTAGCCCGCGGATCAACAGAGTTCATTGTGATGAGAGCAAAATCGAATGGCTCTAAATGTTTTAATTACTGTTTGGCGCGTAGCTCCAAGTTTCGCAATTATGCAATTAGAAGCATGTCTGGGAGTTCGGGAAGGCAACGTGTTCCAGTGGATCGTGTTAAATCTTATTCAGTGATTAATAAATCTGAATTGATTAGATACTTTGAGGCTCTAGTAGCTCCCAACTTTGAAAAAATCAAAGCCAACGCGCAACAAATTGAAACCCTCATTCAACTACGCGACACTCTGCTTCCGAAACTGATGAAAGGGGAAATTCGTGTATCTATCGAGTAAGTTCCGACAAACCGTTTACAATGTAAATCAGCATGAGCACCGAGACATATACTAAAGCCAAATTCTGGAAATGTGCCCTACAGGTGAACCCTGCAGGCTACATCAAATACAGGGGCACAGATCATGATATGACGGAGGCTGAATACAATCAGCAGCTCCTCAACACTGCTTTAGAGAATGATATAAAAGTGGTTGGGCTTGCGGATCACGGTAACGTCGATGCGGTCGATGCGATACGAGACTTATTCAACGATCAAGGCGTCATTGTGTTTCCCGGCTTTGAGATCGCATCAACAGAGAAGGCCCACTTTGTATGTTTGTTTCCTGAGGATACGTCAGTGGCTCAGCTCAACCGCTATCTTGGGGAATTAGGTTTATCTGATCCTTCAAACGGCGTCCGCCCGTCCCGCTATGGTGGCCAGGAAATCCTCAGAAAGGTCGAAGATCTTGGCGGCTTTGCCTATGCTGCGCACTGCACCAACGATAGTGGCATTTTAAGACTAAAGCTCAACCAAGTCTGGCAAGAAGCACTATTAAAGGCCGCACAAATACCAGCGACCCTGGAGGATTTGAAGAATGACGAATGTAATGGCTACCGACAAGTGCTTCTAAATCGGGATCCAAACTACAGCAGGGAACTGCCCGTCGGGATCATCAATGCGAAAGATGTGGCCGAGCCCAGTGATCTTGCCAATGAGAAAGCTTCCTGCCTAATCAAGATGACGCGTCCGTGCTTCGAGTCCTTCAAGCTGGCTTTTCAGGATCCTGAATCGCGTGTACGGCTAAACAGTGACCGTTCAGAGAAATACTATTCCCGAATTGAAAAGCTCAGAATGACCGGGGGCTATCTCGATGGACTGGAGATCAATTTTTCCGAACACTTAAACGCAGTCATCGGTGGCCGTGGGACAGGAAAATCAACACTACTGGAAAGCCTTCGATTCGCTCTGGATATTGAGCCGATAGGTCAGGCTGCGAAGAAACAGCATCTGGACATCGTCAAAGAAAACTTGGGACGCTCAAAGGCACGGGTCGAATTGACGGTGAGGTCCTCAAAAATGAATGGACGCACATTCAAAATCGCTCGACGCTATGGAGAAGACCCTACTGTAGTGGACTCTGAAGGCAAACCATCGAGTTTTTCACCGAAAGAATTGATGCCTGGTGTAGAGCTGTATGGGCAAAATGAAATCTATGAGATTGCTCAAGATGCCTCAAACCAAGGCCGCTTGCTCGCTCGTTTTTTGGAGGAGGGACAAGCTGATGATGAAGCAAAGATCCGTGAGGCGTTGAAGCAGCTTGGAGATAATCGAACCAAGCTACTGGATGCGCAGAAAGCAGTAGCAGACCTGGAAGATGAAGTAGCTCGCATCCCAAAGCTTGAAGAAGAGGTCAAGCAATTCAAGAGCCTCGGCATAGAGGAGAAGCTTAAAGTTGTTCCACTTTTGGAAACTGAAAAGCGGTTAGCAAGTCGAGTGCTTGAAGAGGAACTACACAACCTCAACATGGCCTTTGAGTCTGTGAAGGATAGTTTGCCCGACATGACCTTACTTAGCGATAATGCGATAGAGTCCTTGCCTCACAAGACGGAGCTTCTTTCTGTGCGTAAGGAACTGAATGCCATCAGGCAGAAAGCAGAGGCGATACTTAAGCAATGGAATACAGATTTTGAAGCCTCTCATACAAGAACTGAGGAAGCGATTGCAAAGGTTGAAGCAGGAATCGCCCAAAAGGAGGAGGAACTAGAAAAAACCTTTAAAGAACTGCCCGCTACTGAAGGAAAATCAGGGCGAGAGGTTGGCATTGAGTTTCAAAAGCTTTTGAAGGATATTGAGCGGATCCGTCCTAAAAAGGCACTAATTGAGAGCCGTAAGAAGCTCCAAGCTGAACTTGCCCAACAACGCCAGGTAATCTTGAACGACCTCTCCCAAAACCGGGCGGAGCGTTCCGCCCGCTTTGACCGCTCTCTGAAGAAGCTCAATCGGAAGCTTAAAGGGAAAATGCGGCTCACTGTAGCCCCGGAAGCTGAAAGGAAGAACGTAACTCAGTTTTTATTGCATTGCCAAATGGAGAATGTAGGTGCTGGTCGTCTCCGTTGGGTGGAAGATGTGGACGATTTCTCTCCTGTAAAGCTAGCCCAGTTGATACGGCAAGGAATAGACAGTCTTCAGAGTGCAGACTGGGGTATCACTCCGAGCGTCGCTGAGTCACTATCGCGACTGCCTCAGGAGAAAATATTACAGCTAGAGGAGATTGAATTGCCGGACCGGGTTTCAATCGAGCTAAATACGGCTCACGAATCTGCGGAGAGCTACCGCCCACTAGGAAAACTTTCTACCGGCCAGCAGTGCACCGCAATTCTTCATCTCTTGCTTCTCCAAAATAAAGATCCTTTAATTATGGATCAGCCTGAAGACAATTTAGACAATGCTTTTATTGCAGACAGAATTGTAACTGAGCTCCGGTCGGCAAAAATCGCTCGCCAGTTCATTTTCGCAACTCACAACGCAAATATCCCTGTATTCGGTGACGCTGAATGGATTGGCGTCTTTGATGCGACTGATGATAAAGCGAGCATGCCTCCAGAGTTTCAGGGGGCCATAGACGTCCCTAATGTTAAAGAAAAGGCTGCTGAAATTCTGGAGGGTGGCAGACCAGCTTTCAATCAACGTAAAGCAAAATACGGATTTTAAATTTGCCCCAAATTACGACACCAAAGCCACATGTTCCAAATCAACGCCACCTCCAACGAAATTGTTCAGCTTGTGCCCAAGCGTTTTTCTGACCTGGGCTTCACGGAGCGTGGCCATTTACAGGAATGGATTGCCAAGATGCCGGAATCGCTTGGGGAAGAGTTGCTCATCATCCAGAAGGAATTTGACGGCTTTGATGAAACCCGCGAACGGTTGGACTTATTGGCACTGGATAAGCAAGGCGACCTTGTTGTGATTGAAAACAAGCTCGACGACTCGGGCAGAGACGTGGTCTGGCAGGCCTTGAAATACGCCTCCTATTGTTCTTCCCTCTCAAAGTCCCAGATTGCCGAAATCTACCAAGCCTATCTTGACCAGAATGGGGAAGAGGGAAACGCCAGGGAGCGTATCGTTGAATTTCTAGGCGCGAGTGACTTCGATGAAGTGCTTATAAATGAAGGTGTCGGCCAGCGGCTGATCTTTGTGTCCGCGAATTTTCGCCGCGAAGTAACCTCGACCGCCATGTGGCTACTGGAGAACCAGATTCGCCTGCAATGCTTTAAGGCCACACCCTATCAGCAGGGCAACCAGCTCTTTTTGACCCTCGATCAAATCATTCCGACACCTGAGGAAGCCGAGTTTCGGGTGGGCATTTCCGAGAAAAAGAAGGAGCAGAAAACTGCTGCCAAGTCGCAGGCAGTATCACTTGAGCTGCGCCCTCGCTTCTGGACCAGAACGCTGGAGGCGATGGAGGCTGCCGGAGTGCAACGCTATGCGACTGTCAGCCCGAGCAAAGACCACTGGCTTTCCTGCGGGTCAGGCTTAGGTGGGGTGATTTATTCTCTCATTTTTTCAAAGAAGGAAATTCGAGTAGAGATTTATATGAGTGCCAATGATGCCGCGACCAACAAAGCGGTCTTCGATCAATTCTACGAAAACAAAGAAGCTATTGAGAACAGATTTGGCCATAAGTTGGAATGGCAACGACTCGACGACAAGAAGGCGTCTCGCGTAAAGTATAGTCTAGCCGTTGACGGTTATGATGAAGAGAATTGGGAGATGATGATCGACTGGCTGGTCGAGCATTTTCCTAAACTGGAGAAGGCTTTTCGACCGGAGATCGAGAAGGTAAAACGGAGCCGATAGGATGAGCCCCCTACCCGCTGGATATTTATAATGACCGATTCACCCATAAATTTCGCCCTCCTCAAAGAGACGTATGACATCGAGTGCAAGGCGGCTCAGGGACGTGACGGGCTGGGCGAGCTGCCGAAGGATTTCTGGGAGAGCTATTCGGCCATGGCAAATACCGATGGTGGCAGTATTTTTCTTGGAGTAGCGGAGAAGAAAGACGCCTTCAAGGTGCTCGGGATAAAAAAGCCTGAAAAGGTCATCAAGGACTTGGTGGATACGGCGAACAGCCGGGATAAGGTGAGCGTGAACCTTCTGACCAACTCTGACATCGTACGGCACACTTTCGAGCCTGGGAAGGTCATCGAGATCAAAGTGCGTCGGGCCACGCGTCAGGAACGTCCGGTCTATCTCAAGAAAACACCGATAGGCAATAGCTACCGTCGACGCCATGAGGCCGATCAGCGGATGACGGATGATGAGGTCAAGCGGATGCTGGCCGATCAGCAATATGACAGCCTGGATCATCGTATCCTCAAGGGCTACGGTTTGGAGGATCTGGACAAGTCAAGTTTGAGCGCTTTCAGGCAGTCGGTCGCAGTGCGCAGTCCGGAAACCAATTTCGATGCGCTTTCGGACTTGGATTTTTTGAGGCAGATCCGCGGCTGGAGGAAAGATCGCGAATCTGGGGAAGAAGGCCTGACCGTTGCCGGCTTGCTCATGTTTGGCAGCTATCCGACAATTCGAGACGAGTTCCCGCATTATTTCGTGGATTACCAGGAACAGGCGGCTCCTGGGGAGGAACCCCGCTATCTGGATCGCATTTGCCCGGACGGAGCTTGGTCGGGAAATCTTTATGACTTCTACCGCAAGGTCTATCCGAAGCTGGTCAGCGATCTGAAGGCGGAATTTCTACTGAAAGGAGGGGTACGCGAAGGCGAAAGTCCGGCGCACGTCGCAGTCCGGGAGGCTTTCGTTAACGCGCTGGTGCACGCAGATTACTCCGTGCCCACTTCAGTTTTAGTGGTGAAACGGCCCGACTTCTTCAGTTTCAAGAATCCCGGGCTGATGCGCGTGCCTTTCGCGGTCGCCATGGCAGGAGGCGAATCCGATAGCCGGAATAAGAGTATTCAGGATATGTTTCGCATGATCGGTGCAGGAGAGCGTCAGGGCTTCGGTATTCGTAAGATCCTCGATGGGTGGAAGAAATTTGATTGGCGGATCCCCTACTTCGAAGAGAAAGACGAACCTTCACCCCGAGTGGTCGTCACTCTCTCGATGCTTTCGCTTTTTCCGGAGCAAGCGGTGCAAATCCTGTCCAGCCATTACCGGAAGCCCTGGGGGCAATTCTCCGAGACGGAAAAAGTGGCGCTGGTGTTGGCCTTCACGGAAGGTGCGGTGACGCATGGCAGACTATCTCAATTTTGTGTCGATCACCCCAGAGATGTCAGTGCAACACTTCATGGCTTGGAGAAATCAGGCGCTTTGGAGACGACCGGGCAGTATCGTGCCAAGACCTATCACATCCCCGGACATATGTTGCCGACTGCGGAGGATGTCTTTGAGAGCACTACGAATAGCGACGTGAACACTACGAATTTAGAGCCGAGCACTACGAATTTGGAGCCAAGCACTACGAATTTGGAGCCGAACACTACGAATTTAGACGACAAGGGAAGAATTGTGCACGTCCAGTTCCATCACCCGTTTGTCGATGATATTGCGACCCTGACACCCGCATTCAGGCAAGAACTCGAAACAATTGCTAAATTGCCGAGAACTAAGAAAAAATTGAGTCGTGATGAAATGATAGAGGTGATCTTGGAGCTTTGCCGGAACCAATACGTGACCTCGGGTGCTCTATCCGTTCTCCTCAATCGAGAGATCACCACATTGAGAGGACAATATTTGGCCCCGCTGAAAGCGGAAGGGAAGCTGAAACTGGCGTTTCCCAGAACTCCCACCGATCCCAAGCAGGCCTATCTGGCCACCTGAACCATGTCAGAACGCATTACAGAGTCAGCCGTGGAAGAATTCTGCCTCGAAGTCCTGGAAAACCAAGGCTATCGCTTCGTTGCTCCCGAAGAGCTCAATCGGCTTCAGCCTCAGAAGGTTATTGTGGAGGAAACCCTGCGGGAGATGGTCGCGGCACTCAATCCGAAGGCGCCGAAACAGGCTCGTGATACTGCGGTGCGTATGGTGCTGTCCCTTTCCAGCCAGAATCTCTTGGAGAACAACGAGGAGTTTCACCGCTACCTGACGGAGGGAATCAAAGTTGAAATCCAGAAAGACGGCGAAGCGCGTGGCGAGATCGTGAATCTCGTGGATTTTGAACATCCGGCGAACAACCGATTGGAAGTGACCAATCAGTTTACGGTGCAGGCTTCGCAGCGTGGCACGATCGTCACGAAGCGCCCTGACGTGGTCATTCTGGTCAATGGCATGCCGCTGGTCGTAATCGAGCTGAAGAATCCGTCCGATGAGCATGCGACGGTTCGCAAAGCCTATTACCAGCTCCAGACTTACAAGCAGGAGATTCCACAGCTTTTCTACTATAATACCGTTCTAGTGGCCTCCGATGGTATCGAGGCTCGCACAGGCTCGCTGACGGCTGGCTTTTCCCGCTTCATGCGTTGGAAGACCGTCGACGGCATCAAGGAAGATGATCGTGTCGTGCCACAGGTCGAAACCCTCTCCAAAGGGATGCTTCGTCCTGACGTGCTCCTCGACCTGATTAAACAGTTCACAGTATTTGAGAAGACTGAGAGCGAGGATGAGAACGGCCTGAAGCAAATTCAGACCGTAAAGAAAATCGCGGCCTATCACCAATATCATGCCGTGAATCGGGCGGTGGTATCGACCCTCCGTGCGACAGCAAACACAGAGACGGAGACCGCAGCAGAGGACCCCGGAACTTATAACAACCTGCCGTCTGTCAAAGACCAGCCAGCGGGTGACCAAAAGGCCGGCGTCGTTTGGCATACGCAGGGATCAGGTAAGTCGCTCTCGATGGTATTCTACACCGGAAAGATCGTGCTGGCGCTGAACAACCCCACAATTGTCGTGCTGACAGATCGCAACGACCTCGATCAGCAGCTCTTTGATACCTTCGCGAGCTGCAAGCAGCTCCTCCGGCAGACGCCCGTGCAGGCGGAAGACCGCGAAGACCTGAAGAAATTGCTCAAAACCGAGGGTGGCGGGATTATTTTCACGACCATTCAAAAGTTCGCTCCCGAGGAAGGTTCTTCGGTCTATGAGACACTCTCAGAACGGCGGAACATCGTCGTCATGGCCGACGAAGCACACCGCTCGCAGTATGGCTTTGGTGGAAAGACCGTGGAGAAAGGCGATCAAGCTGTCATCAAATACGGTTTCGCCAAGTATCTGAGGGACGGTTTGCCCAAGGCCAGCTTCATCGGGTTCACCGGAACTCCGATTGAACGGGATGACGCATCGACACCAGCCGTCTTTGGCAACTATATCGACGTTTACGACATTGAGCAGGCCGTGGCAGACGGGGCGACCGTGCGGATTTACTACGAGTCGCGTCTCGCCAAGCTCAACTTGGATGAGGAGAAGATCCCCGAGCTCGACCGTGAGTTTGAAGAACTGACCGAAGGCGAGGAGGAATCAGCCAGCCAGAAGGCCAAGGCAAAATGGACACAGCTCGAAGCGATTGTCGGCCATCCCAAGCGGATCGAAGCGGTAGCAGCAGATTTTATCCAGCACTTTGAGACGCGTCAGGAAGCCTTTGAAGGTAAGGTCATGTTCGTCGCGATGAGCCGGCGCATCGCCGTCGAAATGTATGAGGCGATTGTGACACTCCGCCCAGAGTGGCACGATGACGACCTGAGAAAAGGCAAGATCAAGGTGGTAATGACCAGCAGCAGCTCCGACCCTGTCGAATGGGCAAGGCATGCCACCAATAAGCACGACCGCCAGAACCTGGCCGAGCGACTGAAAGACCCGTCCGACGGCCTGGAAATCGTGATCGTTCGGGACATGTGGCTCACTGGATTTGATGCACCCAGCCTCCATACCCTCTATGTCGATAAGCCCATGAAGGGGCATAACTTGATGCAGGCTATCGCACGGGTGAATCGGGTCTATAAGGACAAGGAAGGTGGCTTGATTGTCGATTATCTGGGGATCGCTACATCTTTGAAAGAAGCTCTGGCCACCTACACGGAAAGCGGTGGCAAAGGAAAACCGACCTTCGATCAATCCGAAGCGATTGCGCTCATGCGCGAGAAACTGGAAGTCGTCGCGCAAATCCTCCACGGATTTGCCTACGATGAGTATTTCGAGGCCGATACGCGTCGCAAGATGATGATGCTGGTGGAAGCGCAGGATTTCATTCTCGGCATCGACGATGGCAAAGAGCGTTTCTGTAAGGAGGTGAATGCGCTATCCAAGGCTTTTGCTTTGGCGGTTCCGAGTGTGGAGGCGATGGAGGCAAAAGACGAAGTCGCCTTCTTCCAAGCCGTCAAAGCGAGACTGGCGAAGTTCGATGAAGCGGGTGGCGACAATGGCGGCAAAAGCTCGACTGAGATTGAGTCGGCCGTGCGCCAGCTCATCGACAAAGCCGTTGTCTCTGAAGGCGTGGTCGATGTGTTCGATGCCGCCGGAATCCAAAAGCCGGACGTCTCCATCCTCTCGGATGAGTTCATGGATGAAGTCCGTGGAATGGAGCAAAAGAATCTCGCCGTGGAGCTACTCAGAAAGCTCCTCAATGACGAGATCAAGAGCCGCACCAAGCGCAATGCGATGCAGAGCAAAAAGCTCTCTGAAATGCTGGCCAATGCGATCCGCAAGTATCAAAACAACGTGCTGACCGCTGCAGAAGTCATTCAGGAACTGATCGAGATGGGCAAGGAAATCAAGGCCTCCGACCTTGAAGCTCAAGAGGTCGGACTATCCGACTACGAATACGCCTTTTACATGGCCCTGGCCGATAATGACTCGGCCAAAGAGGTCATGGATAACGACACCCTGAAGGACCTGGCCATCGTCTTGGTAAACCTGGTTCGCAAGAACGCCACGATTGACTGGACGAAGCGGGAGAAGGTCCGAATCAAGATGCGAGCCTTGGTCAAAACCACACTCAAACGCTTTGGCTACCCACCGGACTTGGAGAAAATCGCAACCGAAAACATCCTCAAGCAGGCCGAACTATTGGCGGATGAGTTCGCAGCGGCGTGAGCCCTTCCGCACCAGAGCTTCGATACTCAGCCGTTCACAAGCTCAGGGCTTCAGCACAATATCAAAGGGAAGAGAAATCCGCCTACCCTTTCTTTGGATCTTTCTCGTGGTCGCGTTGATTGCTAATTTAGTCGAATCCTTAAACTCCTTGATTCGTCCTAATGCCTGAAATGCTCGGGGCCCTGCATCCGCGTAAGAAATCCAGATTGGAAATAACTTTTCGCCCTGCTTCACGACAATGAACGGTCGCTTAGCCGGTGGTCGTAAAAAGTGAGTCACCGAAACCCCATCCATATCCTGAACATGCCTTAAAATGTCGTTCACGACAAAATGAAAAAACAGCTTGTCCAGCTCTGCCATGTCTCGTGGGGAAGCTTTGGCTGGTTCCTTTTCAGTGAACTCTTCATTCCCATCGCATATCGACTCCTTTGCGCGTCTCGCACATTTCATAATATCCCCACGGCGCTTCGATGCGTATAGGAAAAAGCCCGAGTCAAAGAAGAGACCAATAGGTTTAGTCACCGCAGGACGAGTCCCTAGGCCTGAAATATCCGTGAGGGCTGGGATCACATTCCAGACGCCAGCACTTTCCAAAAGCTCAACGGCAACCGCTATTTCTTTCGCTCGAATTTTGAGTTCATATGCTCCCGACCTCTTTGCCAAAAAGGTCGGACGAAAAACCTGACCAGATGCCTCAATCGCAAGTAGTTCATGAAGCTTAAAAATCGAGTCACTGAATGAATCCGTTCGTTCAGCGCTGCGACTCAGCGCACATGACCAATCAAAAATGGACCCCGCCGATGGAGCTATATAATCCAAAACAAATTTGCGCCAAGCGCGAGCACGGTTATCAGCGGATTTGCTTAGCCATTGATTGTCGCTAGTGAGCCATTCAACCTTGTAAGGATTAATCTGAGCAGCCTGACAGCTGAAACCTCGACACAAAAGATCTAGAATCCCTTCAATCTCATTTCGGAAAAGATATGATTCTGGGCTGGTCTTTACAGAACGCCCAGAAATCAGGGAATCTAGGTAGTGGCCCCAGCCTTCCATCTGGGATGCGATTGTTTCGCCCCGGTAAATTTCACCCTGTAGTTCTTTAGGTGTGAAGTCTTCGAGACCATCCACTCGCCCTTTTA
Organism: Coraliomargarita sinensis; assembly: GCF_003185655.1. Lineage (NCBI taxonomy): Bacteria > Pseudomonadati > Verrucomicrobiota > Opitutia > Puniceicoccales > Coraliomargaritaceae > Coraliomargarita > Coraliomargarita sinensis. Next base: position 110,911 of record NZ_QHJQ01000006.1, read on the forward strand.
GAAAAAGGCGGCGCCGTAAGTGACTGGACCGCTCATAAGAACAGCCGAATTCGGCTCCTATCTTTTTCGCACGCTTGAATGGTAAAGTCGGCACGAACTCTCCTTCGGCAAGATTTTTCAATCTTTCTTCAAGTTTTAAGAAGTCAAATTCCATTCTTAACGTATATTATTTTCGATATTTTAAAACCTATCCCCTATTTCAAGGGACTTTCTAGCCTTTTCTGGCACTTTTTTGTGACAGTTGCAGTAAAATAGCGAGCGCTCAAAAAAACACGTTAAATGCAACGTGTTCAATCCAGCTCTAGAAAGGTCAGCCGCCGCAGAAGTCAGTCTGAGGAGCGTATCATTACGGAGGTCGGCCTAATTCTAGCACGAGGAATCATCGCGTGCAGACACGAGCGCCCCGAACCAAAGGCAGTCCGTAAGGCCGATGCCACAGGCGCACCCGAAAGCGTACAGAGCCTCCTACGTCAAAATGCGGGTCAACCGCTGACTTGCAGCGCCATCGCGAGAAGCCTCGGCGTATCAAATTCAACAGCTCGCAACCAACTGAAGCCTCTCCTGAAGACTGGGATCGTCACGCGCCACGGACGTGGACCCGCGACGACCTACGTCTCAGCAATAAATAAGTAATAACAACACATCAAGATCATGAGTAAACATAATAAAAACCAAATAACTGAAAGCCTCACAAACTTCAGTCTGACGAGTATCGCCCGTATAGAGACTGACCCACCTGGCGAGAAGACTCTCGCCCTTACCGACGGGGATTCCAATTTAATAATGGATACAACTTGCGATCCCGATGTAGTCGCTTGCTTCCTTGGTCTCATGCCGGAGGGTCATTTCACCTCGGGCTTTATTTTCGAGCTTTTCAGCGTGCCGATCAGTGATGTTCAAGCCGTTCTGCTTATCGGACTTTTCTTCGATCTCAAACAAGCGGAGGCGATACCAATAGCTCTGTTTCACAACTGGATGAGCTCTAGCTTTGAGAAACGGTTTGCAGCCGGCTACGAAGCCCTAGCCGCGATCATGGATGAATGGGACGACCATGAAATGCCCCCCAGCCTCAAAAAATTGTATTCTGACACGACTAAGGTCCAGTCCGCTTTAAATCAAGCCACCAAGTTGATGCAACGGATTGATGGACCGCTGAACAAAGCTCTTGAGCAACAGCAAGATTTGGAAAGCCCGGAAGGCTTGCGTCTGGAAATTAGCTTCTACTCCGAGGAGGAAGAGGAAGAGGACGACGACGAAGAAGTCCCGTTCTAAACTCAACGTGGGGGATTTATTCCGCAGGGCGGAATAAATCCCCCAAACCCATTAAAATTATGAAGTACAGAAATAAATACATCGTCAACAGACTCAAAGAATGGCTTGCAGACCCACATCGCTGCTCAGCTTCTGATCTTCAACAGGAGCTTGATTACTTCGCTGCGCAACACCTTGGGCCCGCGTTACTTCGGCTTCAAGAAATACCCAAAGATCAGCGAATGGCCGCGATTAAGGAGGAGAATAAGAAATGCAAACACGTGACTGAAAAGTGCCTGCTTTTTATGGCCCAGCATGTTCTCGACACCCCCAACGAGCCGCCCGCATGTGACTTCCACAAAACTCTGGAGTTAAACCGAACCGACTTGTTTGAGCTATCGGATTTAATCGGCTCGGATGAAAAAGATTCGGCCTCTTTTAGAGACCGCCTAATCGAAACAGGTCGAAGAATGATCCAATTCGGCGAAACGGTTGAGCGCTTACGCATCGAGGGACTTCTTCAAACCTATGCGCTCGTTTATTTTTATAACAGATGGGACAAGGAAGCCGCCACGAGAGATGAAAAACATTTAATAGAAGAGTTTGGGCATCCCCTGTTAAAAGCGAGAGGCCTACCATCCGGAAAAACCGCATTGTACAGGGCGATTCACACCTTCGAGGAACTAGCAGAAGCCATCACCGATCAAGCGCCGCCGTCATGCGTGATGACCTGTGAGTTTAAGGAATGGTTTCACAGCCTCATCCTAAAGATCACGGAGATGTCAAAACATGGCCCAGACGGCTTTTCAGACCATTTTCACCTCATGGGTGCCCTCCCCGGCCTGCGTGAGTACGGAAGGTCCGCAGATGCCCAAATCGAGGAGAAGCCCGCACCGAAAAAGTCAACGAAGAAGACACCCGAAGCGATCGCCGAGACCCTGAATGCAAGAAGGCCTCAACAGCGGTCAGCATTTATAACCCGCACCTTCACAAAAATTGATGATGCTCTTAACGTCATCAACCTGCTTGATACCACTGAAATTACAGTGCCCACGGATCAAATATCCGCCACTCGACAATCACTCGAGGCCGCCATCAACAAGTTAAATGCGCTCGATAGAACTGAAGGAGGCATCAAATGAAAACCACAATATCAACAGTTTTATCGAAGAATTATTTCTTTAACAATTACACTATCCTCAAAAAAGAGGACCTATGCCACCTACTACTTAAGGGAGATGTTGTTGCTTCGTCAAAATGCTCAACCGGAGGCTTAGTGCGGTTACTGGAAAACGAGTGTATCATTTGCGCACCGGAGGCATTCTTAATCAGGGAAATTGTAATCAGCGACTTCCATGCGGCACTAGTTGCCAGCCTCTATAAGCATGTAGATGAGGACAAGCCAGAAGAGAACTGGTTCAAGCTGCCGATCATCGAACGCCTATTTACAGGATTAGAGAATCTTAAATCCAATAAATCCGAAACTCTAGCCAATCTATTCAACCAGCTCCACTACTGCCACATGGAGCAATCCATCGTTTCCGGAGAAATTGACTATGAAAATGAGTATCCAATGGACGGATAAAACAAGGCACGCTTGAAGCGAAATAAGAATCAACCAGCCCAAACAGAGTCACACGAAATTCAATTGGTCCCGTTGGAAGGTCTCGGCCAACCAAAAGCCGATCCAAAAAGATAAGAACCAAAGCATAATAACTAATATGAAAGATAAAATACCACATTTGTTCACTAAAAAGCAGTACAACCGACTTTTGGCGAATGGCCAGAAAGGGCTAGATATTGACCACATACCTGTCATCCTAATGACTGTTCCTTGGCATTCAGCATCGTGGCTCCTTACTGCGATTTTACCTGACAATAAAGATATTTTGATTGGCCTATGCGACCTCGGCAACGGCTACCCGGAGGTTGGGTACGTCTCAATCGACGAACTCCTGCAAATAGAGCACCCGGTGGGTTTAAAACTCGAACGGAACAAATACTTCAAGGCCACGTATCCATTGAGCGTGTATGTTAAAGCCGCTAGAAACCTGGGGAGAATCACAATTTCCGACGTTGATCTTGAGCCATTTGCATAATCCAGGCACTATCTTGGAGGAGTCTTGTTCAATATTAGATTTACAAGAACGATACCGATCGCATTAGATCAAGGGCTCAAACATGAGCTTAATATAGCATGACACCATTTTACATACCCCCAGACATCGAATTTGCGCTTACACGTCTTAATGTGTGCTGTGGTCCTGCCTCATTTGCCGCGATTACGGGACTTCCAGTCTGCAATGTCTTGCGCTACTTCGTTGGCTACCCTCAGAAGCAACATACTAATCTTATGTCGATGAGGGACGCACTAATCCTGAGCGGTCAATCTTGGGCTGATCGCAAGGACAAAACTTTCCCGAATGTGGGCCTCGCATGGCTCGAACCAACAGGCCCATGGGAAGGTCAAAAACTGGGATTTTTTAAGGCTCTCAGGCACTCTCATTGGATTGGGCTGTATAAAGAGCACGTCTTCGATGTGAATGAATGCAGGTGGTTTGATATTCAAAACTGGGAAGAGAGCGTTGCCACAAAATGGATAGCGGCCTGCCCGAATGCAACAGGCTGGAAAATAAGATCATCACTAGAAATTTTCGGCTAGAGGAAGCAACTCATAGGACTCAGATATTTCATATATTTCTGGAATTTCCTCAACGGGTTTACCGTCGCTGACTCGCTCAGAATAAACTCTTATATTGTGGTCTAGAATCGCCGAGACGGATTCACCTTCTAGCGTCGGCGAGTGCTCCCAATTCATACCGAGCCCCAAGCGCTGCCGCTTCATCGCTTTCATATATGGCGTATGATTAACCAGGGTCACCGTTTCGAAAACATCCCTCAGTTCCCGGTAGACGCCACCGCCAGCCAAGGCTAACAAGTGCAGCGGTCGGCCAAGTTGACCAGATAGCTCCCTCATCTTTTCGATTGCCCGATCAGCAAGCTCCTTTTGAAGCCAACCGGTTCCAAATTCAGCTGAAACCGTCCTCACTTCAGGATATCTTCTGAGGAAGTGGAGCCAGTATTCCCAATCCTTCTCGAAGTACACCGAGGCCTGCAAGTGAGGAATGATCGGCAAACCCGCAGAAGTGAGTGTCTTCATCACGAACTCGATACGCTTACGACTGTACAGGGAATGCGTCCGAGGAGCCTCACGGAAAAATGAGAAATTTGGAATAACCAACCCCCATAAATTAAATTCACTCAAATTTCGAACTACATTCAAACGATCATGGTAACGCCAAAATCTCTCTAATCTCCGATCAAAGTTATTCGCAACCACAAGAATTTTAGTGTCCTGCTTCAGCTTGAACTTTTTCCGCAAATCCCGTGCGCCCGAAAACCTGCTCCTATAATTATCCGCACCTTTCAACGCGAAGAGATCGTAAAGGGAAAGCGCGACAAAGTCAGACTCAACTGGATGATCCCTTCTAGATCCACCGGTCGATATCCTTGGAATATAGCACGGGACGTTGCAGTCCTCGGGGACTTCCAAATGCTTCACTGAAGCTAAATGGTCGCCTGCTACCTCCATTTGCCGACGAGCAAAATCCAAAGGCTTCATCGGGCATACAAATTGACATGTTTGAGGGTCACATTCTGACGCACAGTATGAAAAGCAGCCCCAAAGCTGCGCTTGGTCCATGCCACCACATTCAGAATGAAAGGCACACTGCCGACAATCAGTTGCCTTCCTGCTAATCATGAGACTCCTCATCGTTTACGATTTCTACCGTGAATGTCGGTGCGATCTCATTGACATCCACAATCTTCACCGGAAGGCAGTTCGGCACCTGGGGTTCAGATTCGAAAAGATGCCGAATTTCCTCTTCTGCACCGCCTGTGATATAGCCCAATATCTCAGTCGGAGCCTCCGAGGCGATTACTGCAGCGCCCTGCGCAGTGAGAATAATAATTCCAAGCCTCCCCGGAACAGCCTGGAAAGAAACATCATCATTTAAGATGCAGTTAAACCGCCGATGAACAAGATGCGGCGTAGCGGAAAACAGGGAATCCCCACCAAGCTGCTCCTCAAAACTGCGGCGCTCACAAGTGACGAACTGGTTGTTCTTCTTTTGGATGAAATCGAGTCCCATTATTCTATCTCCTTTGCTATAGCTTGAAAAATCCAGCTCCTACCCTCCTTCTTGCGTGTCGCTAAGCGTAGTGCATTGAGTTCATTCAAGCGATTATTCCAACCAGTGGTTCCGATACCAGAGTCATCAATCTCACGCAGCTTGGGTGCGCTAGATGGGCCAGTCTTTGCTAGTAGGCGTAACGTATCGACTAAGTATGGCTCAATATATCCGAGTATGCCTGAAAAAGAATTATCGCGGTTGAGAATCTTTTGAATCGGCAACTTACGTGCGTGGAAAATCTCATGAATTTCCTCCTCCACGTCGTGGGCAAGATTCTTCACTAGTGGATAAACCTGCTTTCCAACTGCTAAATCCGCTTCTTTGAAGCAGGGTAAAATGGAAGCTTTCAAGAAGCTAGCATTTGTTGCCTTAACTCCTTCGAAATCGAAAACGGCTACAATATCAGATTGGGCATTGCTCCTTTTGACTTCATCGCGAACCGATTCCCAAAGGTCATCGCCCAAGGATGCACCCCACAAATAAGGCGTCTCGGGAAAGGATTTTTTCAGTTCAATCAACAACATGGCCTATATCTCACTTAGTTCAGTGAGATTGTCAAGCTATTTTGGGGTTTTTCCAAAACACTTCCAAGTGGAATCCAACTTCATTAGCAGAAACGTTGGTTGTAAGGCTCTGTTCGCCGATCCCCTCAAAGACGACCCTCGCATTTCCGGATGCAAATGAAATCCGACAGTTCAAATCCGCCAGGGATCTAAACAACTGCTTGAAACCAGTCCCACAGTTGTCCGGCCTACGTGACCTGTGATCCTTTGCTGCAGCCATGACAGCTTCAGTATCAGTATTCAGGTCGGCATTCGCCTGATTATCCCTTAAACTGCTTAAAATACCCCGTCCTGCATCCGAAACACATAAGGTGAACTCGTCAGAGTCGACGTGATAGCCCACCACCCCTTTGAAGTCGTCAATTCCATCCGGCTCGCTGTGCTGAATAATATTATCTGACAACTCTGTGAGCGTCTTAGATAGCGCATAAGAAAAGCGAACGCTATGGCCCACAGCCTTTAAGCTAGAAACAAAATGCTGACGGTAGTCCACCCACTCTTGACTCCTCAGCACGTTTCTCTGCCGAACCGGAAAGATTCCATATCCCTCAGACCGGTCGCTGTCGCCCAGCACAATGCTTGAGGTGCCACCTATGATCCTACCATGGAGGGGGCAGTTCTCACTTAGTTTACTCAACTCTCCGTTACACCATTCGCTGTAGTTAACGACCTCGGACCGAGTCGCCATACGCAACGAAGTCGAAAGGCTGACCTCGGAAAAATTTGAAGCAAAAGGCCGACCGGTTATACCCTCCGCCTCACAGGTTAGCACGCCATCAAGTTGATCCCAGGTAAACTTAGACACGGAATCACAAGAATTGAGAACACCAGCATCTTCAATGTTAAAGCTCTTGTTCTAGAAAACCTATTATCCGGCCCCACAGCGGATGCCGATGAACTTACTCGACTGATTGGTCTTTATTCGCACTGAAGAATGCTGCCCGAAGTCGATCAAACTCTTCAAAGTGATTTCCGTAGTGTCTTGTGAATGAGTGGACTAGCCATTGGTGCATTGTCAAAGCCTTCTCCTGATAGGTTTCGACAAGCCACGATAGTCGGATTTGGTCAGGATGCTCCTTCATAAATCTCTTGCTCCTTGATGTCCACTTGTCCCAATCGTGAAGCTGTTTCAGGTCTAATATAACCTGCCACTTCTCCTCTGGAAGGGAGCAAACGTGCGAGATCTTAGGTAACCCGTAATGCAGGGTGTAGTTGCGAAAATCCTCTATAAATTTCGGCAAATCGTCCGAGAATAACTCCTTCAACTCTTCTTGATACTCGTTTCTGTGGTCCTCTGAAATCAGTTCCGACCGCATCATGTTCCGAGTGTGCTCCACCATCGTTTTCACAGCTGCTAGGAAATTGTGAAAATACCGGACCATATGATTCTCGAAATCTCGATATTCAAGCCTCCTGGACCTATCGAGCGCCATTTCAGAGAAGCGTCCAGATTCAATCTCCTGAATAAAGCGCAATACCTCGAAACTGTTGACTGATAAAATATCTTTTGTGCTTCCATACGAAAGCAAAGCTAGCATCAACGAATTCCCTGGGTGCTGGTCAATATCTTCAAAAATGGGCAATGACTGATCGGGTTTCATCTTACAGGCCTCGATCTTAGAGAAAGGATACGGAATACAAGCGTGAATAGACCTAATGGGTTGCGTCATCCCTCACAGTTCGGCTCGGCTGTGGCTTTCGGGTAGGTAAATTTATAAGTTCCATCCTGCGCACCCTTCAGTTTTTCGGCCATACGATTTCTTCCATCTTCCGTTCTTGCAACTAGATCATCAGAAAGAGCATTTAACAGCGAATGAATACGAATTATTTCACTATCATCTGGGCAAAGCGTCAGCGCTACAGGGTAAATCTGATCGCCTCTTTTTTCTACAAAGAGCTGATTGGCTTCTAGACCGTCATCTAACGTTTCTAAAGGGTCAGTATGTCCGTATAGTAAGTCACGCGCTTGGGTTAGTGATTTATGAAGATCACGCAGCTCTTTAGGTATAGCCTTATTACTAATCATACCCATATCGGCATTATTCGTAAACGGACGTGCGTAGGACGTAATAAATGCAATCCAAAGAGGCCACTTAACCTCAGGGTCTGAAGTGCTCTGGATAAGTTTGAGGAAGCGCTGGGCATCAGCTATCGCAGCACTTGCATAAAGATCACGCCAAAGTGCTTTGGCTATGTGTAGTTCAGATTTCATTTAGCTCCTTGTATGGTGCAAAAACCACTCATCGCTAAAGTAAACTAGTTTGCCCATCCTACCTCCTTCAAAATAGTGCCGAAGCATCTCACTGCCAATTGGGCATCTTCTTCAACGAGTGGAGGGGTTTGAAGCTTGTGCTCCACATTAGGCTTACCTCGAGAGTGGAGAATGCGAATTGTATGCGACGCATGTTGAACCAATTTCTTATGCTTGCCTGACTCGTGGCGGGAATAAGCGTCGATCGCATCGTTTAAATCTTTACCGGGTGACTGTATTAAATGCCCGATAATCAGCCCCACAGCATCACGGCACCGGTCGATTACATTTTTTGGCCCCTCGCGGTTAATGCTGACTTCAACGTCCTCAATCCGCTCTTCGACTTGTCGCTTTATTTCAGTCGGGACCTCTTCCCATTTCATCTCAGGGATCTCTCCGAGCGATCTGTAAGATTTTAACACAACAACAAATGTATCATTGGAATCCTGCTCGATATCAACGATCCGCCACGTTGATCTGAAGTCTTCAGATCCTAGATACACCAGAGGTAATCGTGCCCCGTGCAACTCCTTGAATTTGTGTAGCGGGTCTCGTTGATATTCATACATCATCATGGAGGCCTTATCGCCGGCTAACCCATTATGCTCGGAAACATAAGCCCTCGTGGCATGACCTCCCGAGTACACCCGACCTCTCCGGACTCTGGTGACGGGGTCAAAGCTGTCCTCGAGGAAGAGACGGCCAGCAAAATCTCTTGAATCTGGATAATCAATCATCCCTTCAAACGGCTCAAAGCGTAAGGGTAGAAGCATCGGGTATGGATAGAGCCGATGACGCAAGCCTACCTTTCCACCAACATAGATTTGCCCGTCTTTTACGCCTATTCCTAGATAATACATTTCCTTTATTATGGAGGCCAACTTAAGCCTCGGATTGTCAGATATAGATTTCTGGGTTAGCGTCGATTTTGTCGGCAGCGTGAAAGAGTCTGTCGCATGTGATAATCTCCACATCACTGTCTTCTTTGAATGCTGACTTCCGCCCCAGCATATATCCCCCCAGATCATTCCGCCTTCCCATTAGAATAGCATACGAGAAGGATACATGAACATCAGGATCGAAGATGGAACACCCGGCAGTGCATGTCAAAGAGTCACGTGGACCTCGGTAAAGATCCTTCTCTTTCCCATACCGATCGACAGTTTCTAAGACCTCTCTTCTATGGTTCCTAATATAACTCTTCCAGCTATTTATTTGCTCGAAGGCTTTGTTCGCCCTTTTGGCTAGAACCTTGTCCTTCGTATAAATTTTCTCTTTCGGCGGTTCAACCTCGATAAGCTTAATTTCGAATGCCCCAGAGTATGGTGCTATGATCGCAAAATCGGCCCGATATTGTGTTCCAAGTGGAAATTCCTTCAACAGGATTGTTGGATGCCCGAGCACAGACATGGGGGTTTCCAAGAGTATGGCTGGATTTTCTTCCAAAAAGGATTGCAACTCTCGCTCACCGTCTCCTCGGTCAAAAATCTCTGTAAGTCTATCTCTTACTTTCATTTTTTAGCGATAAAAACCCGACACCCGTGCCTGCGAGGTTCGTGGCTCAAGTGGCTCTCGAAAGCTCGGGCGACGTGACTGCAGATTGAACAGCTCTGGCTGGATATATTCACTTGTTTTTAAGGGTCACGTTTTCATCAGTTCGCCCTAGTCTTTCAATGTTATCGAAAGATACTCCTGGAACGCGCTCAAGAATCATCGCTTTTCTATTTTCTTCGGAGCTTTCGTTGTATTTTTCAGCCTGAACTGTCTTCGCCGCTATTAATTCCTTAGCTTTTTCAATCTGAATAATTTCTGCATTTTGAACCGGTTCTGGCTTACAGCCAAACGCTATAATACCGCAGAGACTAAAAATAGTGATTAGGATATAGTTTGTTATTTTATTCATGTTTACTCATTCTTTTCACTCACAGTGAGCCGATAGCCGCAATGCCGTTGTCTCACTAAATATTGTTAGCTTCTGCAATTAAGTATGTCTATTACTTTATCATATTCTGATGGTTTGACCAAAATCGGAATAGCCTCTTCGCCTTTTGCTCGTGCAACCGCCAGACGCTGGTTACCTCCACCTATGTAAAGAAGATTTCCGTTGTGAATACAGACTAATGGTGGAGTCAGGGCTTTGTTCTCCACGAAATGTAGGATTATTTCCGCTTTTGAACCAACCCATCCAATCTTCCAAAACTCATCTGGATGCTGACGAGAAACACTATGAAGCCTGTCGTCTAGCTCTGCAATCTTGACTGATTCAATTACCCTTAGGCCTTCCGGATATTCCTCAAAAAACGATTCAGGGTCCAAGCCATCGAACGCATAGTGCTGATCGGCTTTTTCGAGTGACCATCGAACTGTAAAGTCAGGCCAATCTTTGATTGGAAGATCTCTATACTGCTCTTTCATTTCAAAGATTCGCTGCTTTTCAGCTTTAAATTCTTCATCGTAGAGATAGCGCATTCCTTCTCTGAAGCGCCTTTCAAGCATCTTATTCTTATCCATATTGTATGGTGTGGAGCTCAGTGCAACTAAACATGGGCATTCAGCCACCGAGGCTCTAGTGCGTCAATGTTTGCCTTGCTCCAAAGCAGCTTCGATCCATGCAGCTTTTCCTTAGGAAATATTGCCTCAAAGCGCTTTACCTTCAAAATATCACGCGAAAAGCAACTCCTATGATTTGCTCGCTGTTTTACTGCGGCTCGAAGCAGTCAAGATCAGCCACCCAACCGATAAGCTGTCTTTATCGTATCGGTGCCGCTTTTTGACACTGACCTAGAAAACAGATTACGCGGCGAATGCCGTCCCCACTCTCATCTGGCTAAAATTCCATTTTTTCTTTTCGGGTGTATGCCACACACTTGGATGCCAGAGGACACATGAGGCCTTCCTTCTCTTCAAACCAATCCCATGAAACACATGCCCCATGCTTGAAACTCAAATTTTCTTCTGGAGCCACTTTTCTTCCATACCAGCGAGCCTTATACATGCCGCAAATTTGCAATCTTGGAATTTTCCTAAGGCTGGGATATAACCCCTCAAATATGGAGTCGAAGAGAAGTCTAACATTTTTATCATATCCAGATATTTTTTGAATGAAGTCATCAATGACAAATGCTCTATGGTCATCTCCAAGACCAGTATTCATATAGCGAATAGTCTTAAAATCCTCAGACAGGCTGCAATTTCCAACCTGACCATGCGTCAGTTCGGTCCTCAATTCCTTTAGATCTTGGAACCATTCATCAAAAGCAATCGCTAAAACCTCATTAAGCCATTCCGGAAAACCAGAACCATATTTTCTTTCTTTAGCTCTTTTGAAGAGTTTTTCGTTAGATGACTTTTGTATCGACTGCACGTCGCGAAATATCCCGTAAAGCGTGTCACGAAGGCCGTCGATGGCCGAGTATAGTTCACAGACAAGAACTTCGCAAAGTGCTGCAATCTGCCTAGATCGACGGCTTGAAGAGTATCCCTTTTCTTTTAATTCTTTGCGATCTTCATGCATCGTAGGGATCAGGTCATCTGCAAGTCCCGCTATGACCTTGTATTTTTCTAAATGATCGGTGATAGCGGCAAGCCCTTCGGAAACATGTCTGTCTTTATATGTATCTGCCGCGAAGGCTGCAAACCGTTCTAATGGTGTCCATTGCTCAGGAACAAATTTCAGTAGGAAGGTTTCATTCATTTCTAACGTCCATTAGTGATATGCCCTGAGAAAACTGGACACGGGATTCTCTTAAAGAGAGGATTAACCCCCAGCGAGACAACGCTATACTGCCGAGTAAAAAAAGCAGGCAGCCAAACTGATACGAATTGATGGGACCTCGTTGAGAGAAGTGTCCCACCAAATCGGGATAGTCGAATCCACCAGCCGTCAAAGCTGGCTTCTGCAATGCAAAACCAAAAGCTGAAGGAGCAAGCGTCTTTAATGAATTCAATTAATTTCCTATTGTATGTATTTTACGCAATCTTTGCAGGCTTTGAAACTTCAGGCATATCGACTCAATGTGATTCCCCCTGCAAATATCGCGCAAAAAGCAGCATCTGTTTATGCGATTTCTCCTTAAGGTGGGCACGTAGCAGACGTTCGGGAACAGCCGCCCTCCCCCGAATAAAGATAAACTAGTCCCAAATGACTAATTTATACCTAAGCTTATTATAGCTAATACGATCATCTTTACCTGGATTTCACAAATCTTCCTCTCGACCTTTACTTTGGTTTGTGAGTTACTCTTCACTAAATACCATGAAAAGTACTCTTCCCCTGTTCGTTACTCTAGCTTGTATTCCAATTGCTGTTCTTTGGGCCAACGAGGGTTTACCTGAAATCATATCGGAAAGTGAAGCAGCAAAAATTGTTGCCGACGAAGAACAGGCCAAAGAAGCAGCTAAAGATGCGCGTGAAGCCGAACTGAACAGCGCGGATATCACTCGAACCGTGAAGCTCAAGCAGGGTGACAAAACAATCGTCTTCAATCTGGTAAAACCTTCCAAGCAAAGGAGCACAGAGACAGATGCTGCGAGCGAAGATACCCTAACCACCGAAACCGCCGCTTCCCCGGAGCGCGGTTTTTTTGTCGAACCCGACAAGGTTTATGTAAACCTGACGCTGTCCGGCGAAGTTGATACAGAAACCGGGATAAGCGAACTCTGGTGGACGGAGGGCAAACAAGATTATCGCATCTTTACAAACGCGAACTTCTTACACTTGGGAGGCATTGGGAGCTTTGAGGATGAGAACTCGCGCTACTCCGTATTTTCGATCATTACGCGGACAACATCGCATAAAGAAGAAGGCAAGTGGTCACCGGAATTGTCCGATTTCACGGAAGGCGTTCTCGAATATCTGATTGTTGAAGGTGATGAAAACCCGGAAGCATACCGTGGATTGGAGGCGATGCTCCGCTACTACGCGCATAATAAAAAGGCACTCCGAATTTCCTACGAAAATAGCCGGAAGCTACGAAAGGCACGCAAAGCCTATCTTGAGGCCAATCCGCCCAAGAAGCGGGATATCATCCTCAATTACTCCGAACAGTAACCACAGCAACCAACATCTCAATGAGCCTGTCCATGAAATCTTTTCTGTTCGTTAAATTGGGTGCAATACTCTTGCTATGCTCTCTGTCCTTGCTTGCGCGCCATGTCGGCTATGATGCGGCGGGGCGCGTTATCTGGAGCATTCAGCCGAGCGGGCAAACGACTTCTTTCAGCTACGATGCTAACGGGAACATCGAGTCGATCACTTCAATCACACCCGCCGAAGACACCGACTCGGACGGCATGCCGGATTACTTTGAGATCCGCTTCTCGGGCACGGCGACGGCTCTCATTCCAAGTGAGGATACGGATCAGGATGGCATGAGCCATTTGTTCGAGTTCGCCTTCGGCAAAGACCCTTCCGTCCCTGACGCGCAGAATATCACACCGATCAGCTTGGAGGTTCCCGATCCCCAAACGGGTGATCAGTTCTTTACCCTCAAATATCTACGCCCTTTGTCTGCGACCCAGCATCTCAGCTATAGCACACAAATTAGTTTTGATCTGACCCAACCTTGGCTAACAGATCCGCCCGCAGTGTTGGAAACGGTCGTCGTCCAACAGGAAGGCGGCGTCGAGGAAGTTACGGTCAAGTTCCTGCCCACGGTTGGCAGTAACGATAAATTCTTCATGCGGATCCAGGCAAGCACCCTCTAAAACCTTTTACTCAACTGAAATGAAACAACTCTGGTTCTCTTTTCTGACTGCCGCTGCCGCGACTTTCAGCTCCTTGTCGGCCAGCACGATTCCGGCCAACTACTCAAAGTCCTTTGAGGGTGCCCAACCAGTTGTCGGTGCACCCGATCTGGACAGTCTAAATGGTTCGACTTCCAGCGCGGGAGAGGCGGGCACGGCAAATCCTACAAATCCGGAGCCTCAGACCCAATCCGCTTCATCCTCCTTTCCCGGATTATCGGGCCACCCTCAAGTTGTGCAGAATATTGTCCGGGCGACAGATGGAGATGCCGCGAAGATCTACAATCTCATTCGCAACCATATTGAGTTCCAGCCTTACTTCGGCTTCAAGAAGGACGTTGAAAGCGTCTGGTTCAGCCGCCGCGCCAATGATGCCGACCAAGCTTTGCTCTTGGTCGAATGCTTACGTGCTGCGGGCTACACCGCAAATTACCGTTTCGGTCTCATATTCATGCCGATAAACGAAGCACACGAATGGTTTGGGACGGACGACTTGAACTCTCTAATAAACGTCACTGGAAATGCCGGCTATTTCTCGGGCTCCGCAGGCGGCGGAACCTTGTATGCCCTGGAGCAAATCTGGTGCGAGGCCACAATAGATGGTGTGGCACGGGGCTTGTCTCCGGCCTTTAAGGCCTATGATGAAGTTGCCGGCCTCAATTTGGCTACGGCAATGAACTACACCCAAGCAGGCCTTCTGACGGCGGCAGGTGGCACAGAGACTGGAGACTATGCGCAGGGCATCAGTGAACCTGCAGTGAATTCCTACTTGCAAAGCTGTGCCATGAATCTGGTGCAGGAACTTCAGGCCAACCATCCAACCGCAGCAGTCGACGAGATTGTTTCAGGTCGCCGAATTAAGAAAGTCAACGCTAGCACCGACCTGAGTGATGCTTTCTATAGCCCGAACGCTTACATCTCCGGGAGTTACGATACCTTTGTCTTTCCCGAGCCTTACACGGATTGGGGATTCAATGGAACGACCTACCGCTTTTACACACTGATGAATGTGGCAGTCGGCAAGGTCACAGCTGCGGGCGACCAATTCACCGAACAGCCCTTTATCTCTTACCAGGGGCCCAGTTCCGATTTTAGCGGCAAGAAAATATCCTTCACCTTTACGGACACGTCACTCGCTGAAATTCGCATTGATGGTGAACTGCAGGCACAGGAGACGACATTGAACAGCGGGAATATTGGCGTGGCCTACGCGATATTCTATCCTTTTACCCGTTCTGGAGTGGGAACGGCCTTCGACGAAGTCAGAATTCGCCCCATACAGCGCGACAGCACTTACGTCTATGCTTACGATAATGGCGGCTCCGGCGCGGTTGATTTTTCCCGTCAGGCGAAGCAGCAAATCGACCAATACAGGAGGGATGGCCTGATTGAATCCGACCAGGAAATCCTCACAGAGACGCTCTATATCATGGGTCTCGATTGGCTCTACCAGTTCGACCTCATGCTGGACATGCTCTCAAACGTGAATAACTTTACACCAATTGTTCATCACACGATGGCGCTGGTGCAGCAGGAAGCCGGGTTCGGAGTCGATATTCCCACCACGACCTTACCGATTTCGAATAATCAAAGCACAGGACAAAACGGCGAAAACCTTGCCGCCATGACGCTCATGGGCAGTGCAATGGAACACGGAGTCATCGAGCAAAGTTATCCCGACTACAATGCGGTGTCCACCGTGCGCTACGTGCGTGAAAACAATCTGGCGGGCGGGAAGACTTTCTATGCCACCAGTGCCAATTACGCCTCCATTCAAGCCGATGCGGATTTCATTGCCGGATGGACGAGCTTTTATCGTAACACGGTTTTTCAAAACGCGGTGAACAGCGGCAGTGCTCTAATTGTGCCGGAGGACGGCAATATCGTAATTGATGACCTCCCGGGCCTGGGTTACTTTGAGGATAGCACGGTGGGGATAGCTGCCCTGATTAATACGGGTGTCTTCCTAAATGGTGGCTTCGCGACGACCTCGGGGCAAATCAGCTTCTTCGATTATCCGATACCCGGCGATCCGACTTACGGGCCGGACAATATCGAGAACCCGCTTTCCTTTGAGCCGATTGATATGCTCACGGGTGCTTACGTTTACGATGGCACTGATTTGAGCCTGTCCGGTTCCGGAGTTCGGGGACTGACCTTCAGCCGTCATTACAGCTCGCTCGCGGCAGGCACGGATACCGGCATGGGCAAGGGTTGGAGTCACAATCACCAATCCACAATCATCGAACATGCCGATACGAACGCTGCATTCGGCGGCTCAACGCCCGTCCATGCGGCCAGTTTGATTGCTTCCCTCTGGGCGGTTCGCGACATGATGGAACTCAGCACCTCGCCAAAAGCCTGGGTCGTCGGCTCCTTGGCCGCCTACTGGGGCATGGCGGAAGTCGAGGACAACACGGCGACCCTTACAATGGGGCGGCGCACCTTGCCTTTCACAAAGCTCGCCGATGGGACTTTCCTCCCACCTGCCGGGATGACCGGTATTCTTACTAAAGACGGCGGCACGGGTGAATACTCACTGGAAGAGCGTTTCGACGTGGTGGCCGACTTCAACGCCGATAATAAATTGCAGTCCATCACGGATGCCGATGGCAAGCAGTTGATTTACGCTTATTACGCCTCCGGTGCGGACGAGGGTAAATTAGAGACTGTGACGGATAGCTACGGGCGCACGCTAACCTTCACCTACACAAACGGCCTGCTCACTAAGGTGGCCGATTCCACAGGGCGCGATGTCGACTTCGCCTACACGGGTGACTTGCTCACCGGCGTGACCGACCCTGAAGACCATACGGCAAATTACGCTTACGACGCTAAAGAACGCATCGAAACTTTTTTCAACAAGAAGGGCGAAATTATTGCGCATAACACTTACGACGCCTTCGGCCAGGTCAGCCTGCAAATAGCCGAAGATGATGCCACGCAGGAATGGGAATACGCCTTCACCGGGGTGCTGAACGCCGAGATCAACCCCGCCCGCGAATTCCTCACCTACACCTTCGATGAAAAGGGGCGAACCACCGCCACGACCAACGGCGCAGGCGATACCACCACGATGGCTTACGACGGGCAGAACCAGCTCGTGCGCCGCACGGATGGACGCGGCAACATCACTCGCTTTGAGTATGACGACCGGAACAATCTCCGCTTCACTTACGACGCCCGTAACGGCGCATCCGGCACGACCTACAAAATCGAGCAGCAATACGACGCCGAAGACCGCATGGTGAAGCTTATCGACGAGGAAGGCAACGAAACTGATTACACGTATAACGCGGAGCATCACTTGGTGACAGTCACCGATCCGCTACTCAGAGAAATCAGCTATACCTATTTTACATCTGGAATTCATGACGGATTAATCAAAACAATCACCACGCCGGGACCGACAACCGGCACGACGCATATCACCACGAATGCGTATGATGCCAATGGCTACCCGAATTCGATCACCCGACCTGACACCTCGGTCGTCACACAGACCTTCAATGCGCGGGGCGATTTGCTTTTCGCGGAAGTCACCACCGCAGGCGAAACCAATACATATCCGGTCACCAATACTTACGACCTGAACCGCCGCTTACTCACCACACGCGATGACCTGAATTTCGGAGCAACCATCGTTTACGATGCGGTCGGTAATGTGACCTCCACCACGGATCGCTTCGACAACGAATCGACGGCGACCTATTCGCCTTTGGCGCGTCTAGAAACGGCGACAGGGGCAGACGATGAGACGACATTCTTCTATTACGACAATTCGGGTCGCCGCGACCAGATCACCAATCCGCTGAATCAGACGAGTAACCTTGGATATGATGCTGCCGGACGCTTGGAAACCACAAGCAACCCGCTCAGTGAAACCGTCACTCAAGCCTATGACGGGGCGGGCAACCGCACGGGCTTGACCAATGCGCGAAACAAGCTCTACCAGTTCGCTTTTAATGCGAACAATCTACAGGAGAGCCTGACCACACCGCTCAATCGCGTGTTCAACTACACCTATGACGACCGCCTTTTGCTCAAGACGATCGAAGAGCCGTCCACTCAGACCGTCACCTACAATTATTACGACGATGGGCTTCTGCAGCAGACGGTTGATCAGACTGGAACCATTGATTTTGCTTACGATGCGAAGGGACGTCTAGAAACAGTCAAGGAAGGCTCGGATACCATTGCACGAGCGTATGATTCTTTGGACCGCATTGCGACTTTCACGGACAGTCAGGGCAACACCATCGGCTACGAGTATGACGGCGGCAACAACCTCACCAAGTTGACTTATCCGGCAAGTAAGGGTGATGTCGATTACGAATATGACGATGCGGGGCGCCTGACGAAAGTGACGGATTGGGCCAACCGCGAAACAGAGTTTTTCTATGACGGCAACTCACGCCTCATGGAAATGCGTCTTCCGAATGGCACCAAACGCGAGTATTTTTACGACGCTGCCGGACGGGTCGAACGGCTGACGGATACCCATATTGCGAGCAGCATCGTCTTGCTCGATCAGCAATACAAATTTGATGCGCTCGGCCGGATTGTGGAAGAGCGCGTCAGCCCGGAGCCTGTGCCTTATGTCATCACGCCAACCACTATGACTTTTGATGATGACGACCGCATTACCAATTGGCAGAGCGGCGCAGCGAATATCAGTCCGATTTTTGACGATGACGGCAACATGACCACAGGAGTTTTGGAAGGTTTATCGGCGACATTTATTTACGATTCGCGTAACCGTCTCACCCAAGCCGGGAGCACGACGTATGCGTATGATGCGGAAGATCGCCGTATTAGTAAGACCGAAAGCGGAGTCACCACAACCTTTGTCCATGATCCCCATGCACCGCTTTCAAGGCTTTTACAAAAAACAATTGGCGCCACGACGACCTACTATGTCTATGCAGGCGGACAGCTACTTTACGAGGAAACCGGCGGCCAAATCACTGCTTATCACTTCGATAGCCGGGGTAGCACGTTGGCGATGACTGATTCCACCGGTGCAGTTTCCAACAGAATTACCTACGGGGCATACGGGGAAGTTGTGGCAAGCACGAGTGCCCCTGGCACGCCGTTCCTCTACAATGGCGCATATGGCGTGCAGACTGATTTCAACGGACTGCTCCACATGCGCGCCCGCTATTACTCCACGGAGTTACGCCGTTTTATAAACCAAGACCCAATTGGCTTTTCCGGAGGCATGAATATGTATGCATATGCTGGGGCTGATCCTATCAACTTTAGCGACCCCACAGGATTAATACGCTGGGGACAGTTAGGGAAAGCGACTTTAGGTATCGTAGCTAATGGAATTGGTGTTGTGGTCGGAATTGGTGTTGCTGCAATCCCTGAGCCGTCGATGGCTACTGTTGCTGCGGGGGTTGTAATTACTGGGAAATCATCTTATGGTTTCGGAGCAAACTGGCAGAATTTCACAATGGCTCTTGTAAACGGAGACCCAGTTTCAACTGGTAGCTTAGCTAACGATGTTGCTGAGACAATCTCTCCGGGCGACCCCACTGCGCAAAAAATAGCGACTATAGCCGACCTTGGAACTGACTTAATCGGAGGCCAGATAATTTCAAAAGGAGCTATGAGTGCAGTTGGAAAGTCTCCCCAAGCGTTCCCATCAATAACCATTGTAAGCGTGAAAGACCCCACACAGGTCAGTAAAGCCGCGACGCTCTTCCAGTTTGCTTCTGTTGTAGATACAGGTTTTAATCAATTGTCTGATTCATTTTTCACAGATTTCTCCAATACACCTCAAAATCCTTTAAAATGAGTTACCTTAAAAACGCTTTTATTATCATTGGGTTTCTTTACGTCTTACAAGCGATCACTAGGGCTGGAATTGATCCGAGTAGTCTACATCCATACGAAGCATGGCTTGCGCTCTTCTTCATTATTGTGATTGGCATAATCGGAGTCCGCAGAGAATTTAAGCGAATCGACAAAATCAAAGGTGAGTATTCAGACAAGTAATTGTTACCGCTCAAATTAAAGCGGGGCGGATGCCTACATCTAAGGAACGTAAAACTGAATAGTTATACATTCCAAGTATCACTTAGAATAAAACACCCAACGCTTAAACCGGATGAGATTACTCGTGCATTGGGTCTTGTTCCTTCATTAGTTCAAGCCGCTGGAAAAAACAGAAGAACTCCAGATGAAAAAATACTTAAGGACGTATGCCGAGAAACGTTTTGGCACCATAAGTTTCACATATCGGAAAGTGCCTCAGACTTGGAGAGCAGTATCGTCGAAATTATAGCTAGTTTGAAGAGCAATCTCGAATTCCTTAATACTATTAAAGAGGCTGGCGGAAGCGCAGAGCTTTTCTGTGGTGTGTTCCTTGATGTAAATATCGGATTAGGGTTCGATAACTCTTTAACTCAGCTACTCGCTGAAGCCAGCTTGCCCCTATCTGTAGATCTTTATCCGCCTGATGAACAAGAGTAGTAATTACTTGCCTATGACATTTATAAAGACCCTTCAGTTTAAAATATACATACACAGCTGGTGCTCTCTCAGGAGCGGCTATAGGAGCAATCTTGTTTGTTGGTTTCCGCCTGATATGGAATAGACTCAAGTAATGAAATTAAATATAGGGAATAGCATATTCTATACACTCATTTTTTCAGAACTCTGCTTATCTATTTTCATGTTTTATGCCCTTCCGAAAATAATTCCGGAGATCGCCTATATGTACGACGACGGAGAATTACCCTTTTACTTCTACGGTTATTGTATACTGTTTCTATTCGTTGGTAATTTGCTTTTCGGGTTGGAGCTTATCATTGCTACGATGGCAGGTATGAGGAAGTCGAATTTGCGTTTAGGACTTCACATCCTTTTTACGATTATAATGTTCGGCTCAATATTAGGAGTGTTCCGTTATTTATTAATAACCTTAAAGACGGTATAGGCTTCACAGAAGGCGATAGTAATGAGCCGATCAAGTAACTTGCCGCCGAAAGGCCTTGCTGATGCGTTGTTCCTCATCGCTTTAACTGTAGTCTGTGTCTGCATCGGGCTTCTGATTTTCTTTCGTGAATCCGAGTTTGTGGGAAACAACCTCAAAGCCATTATTATGCTAAGCGTGTTAGTTGGAGTTCCTGTTATTGGCACTTTGCTTATGATCTTTGGTGAAAAAGTTGGATCTTCAAAAGAAGCGAAGAATGACGAAGACTCGTCTCCAAAACCTTAGCCGCTTCTCCGGACAACGCCGAACCGGTCAACGGGCGTCCACTCGACTCTCGCCTCCCCCACTTCAAACCTCGCCCATCCCGCCTTTGTTGCGCCTCTGGTAGCCCCCTTTAGCTATGATCGGATGGGGTTTGTTCTCCCCCAGCAAATCAGCAGAACTACCATCAGCTTCACTTTGGCGTGACTAGCGCGTCTACGTTCGAGATGGCACTTTCTAAACAAGATGTTGAGCGATTTACGCGATTCTTGCAGGGGATGAGACTACAAAAATGTCGATTCAAAGCGATTTTCCCTGCAAATATCGCGCAAAAAGAAGCTTCTGCTTATCTGCTTCCTCCTTAACGAGGGCCCGTAGAACACGTTCAGGAACAGCCGCCCTCCCCTTTTTGCTAACCTGCTCCAGGATTGAAGATTGCACCTCTGAATGAAGGGTACTGAAGCCCAAAATTTGCCGCACCCGCCCTGAACTGAGACCCACCTGGGCAGCTATACCAGAGCTACTAAGTCCCTCATTTTGAGAAATTTGCACTTTCCATTCCATAGCAACTTCGAGCAGATGCTTTTTGCGATCGTATTTAAATCCTCTAGCCAGTTCCAGACCCTTGAAAGAATCCCAGCGAAACTGAAAAGGCGAGATAACGACCGGGTTCGCCGACCAGTCGTTCAGCGGCACGACAACATGAAACGATTGCGTAAATCGAGTTCGTATCCGACGCCCATCCGGGAGGCCATTTTTAAAGAGCTTCTGATTTCGACATCAGGAGCTCTTTTTGTCTATGCAAACAAATAACTGGGGATGAGAACCCCTGTTCTACTCTTGGGGTTCGACGGAGCGAGGTACGAGCGGAGATGGGACGCGCCCAAGCGCGGGGCCAACGGCCCGAACTTAGTGAGTCAATCCCCTACGGAAGGCCAAACCTTTCAAGTCGATGGCTTCCGGCAAGCACGCGTAAGACTCTCCATCGACGTCTCATTGGGAAATAACTTCTTTCACTGAGAAAAATCCGTCTCTTTACCGTATTCGCGTTGATCCCCTTTGATTACCGGTTTCAAATTTAGCCAGCATGCAGGACTCGCAAAAAGAAATCGCCAAGCTACGCGCCGAGATCGCTGAGCACGACCGCCTCTACTACCGGGAAGCTCAGCCGAAAGTCGACGATCAAGCCTATGATCGGCTGAAAGAACAGCTGGCCCAACTTGAGGCGGCTAATCCGGAGTTTGATTTTGGCGAGTCCCCCACCCAGTCCGTCGGTGACGATCGCCTGGAAGCATTCGAGAGTTATCGACATCGCATGCCGATGCTCAGTCTGGATAACACTTACAGCAGTGAAGAGTTGATCGAATTCGGCAAGCGGCTTGAAAAGCGTTTCCCGGGGCAAACGCTCAAATATTTGGTTGAGCCCAAAATCGACGGCGTCGCGGTCAGCCTGACCTACGAAAACGGGAAATTCATCCGCGCCGTCTCCCGTGGAAACGGGACTGAAGGCGACGACATCACCCAAAACGTAAAGCACATCGACGGACTGCCTGAAACAATCAGTGACGCGCCGGAAATCCTGGAAGTGCGCGGCGAAATCTACATGCGCCACGGGGAATTTGAGCGAATCAACGCCGCCCGCGAATCCGCTGGAGAAAGCCTTTACGCCAATCCGAGGAATCTTGCCGCCGGAACCATCAAGCTCCTCGATCCATCGGTAGCCCGGGCCCGCAAACTCAACATCGTACTATACGGGGTCGGTGCCTGTGAGCCGGATAACTTTTTCACCCATCAAGCCGGGATTCAGGAAAGGCTCAAAGAGTGGCACTTCCCGGTTCTGGAAAAATACTGGTTGGCTGACGGCATTCAGACTGCCTGGGAAAGTATCGAAGAACTGGATGCGCTGCGCCGTAAATTCACTTATCCAACCGATGGTGCGGTTGTCAAACTGGACGATTTTACGCTTCAGCGAGAAGCCGGCTTCACCGCAAAGGCACCCCGTTGGGCGATCGCCTACAAATTTGAAGCCGAACGGGCCGAAACCCTGCTCAAGGAAATCAGCCTGCAGATCGGGCGAACCGGTGCCGTCACTCCGGTCGCGATTCTGGAACCCGTTCAACTGGCTGGCACCACGGTCTCACGCGCGACCCTGCACAACGAAGATGAGATTTCGCGGAAAGACATTCGACCGGGCGACACCGTTGTCGTCCAAAAAGCCGGTGAAATCATCCCTCAGGTATTGAGTGTCAACCTCGACAAGCGCCCGGAAAAGAGTGAGCCCTTTCATTTCGGCGCACACTTGAAAGAACTTGGCATCGAGGCCGAGCGCGACCCCGGACAAGCCGTCTGGCGAATCGTCAACAACAACGACCCAGTCCGGCAGCAGAGAGCCCTGCAGCACTTCGCCAGCCGCGCCTGTATGGATATTGATAATCTGGGCAACGCGGTCATTGAACAGTTGGTCAGCCGCCAACTGGCAAAAACACCAGCCGACCTCTACCAGCTTCAGGAAAACGATTTGCTGGAGCTGGACAAGTTTGCTGAAAAATCAGCGAACAATCTCATTAAAGCGCTCGAAGCCAGTAAGGGCTGCGAACTCTGGCAACTTGTCCACGGCCTCGGCATTCCCCATGTCGGCAAACAATCGGCTAAGGATCTTGAGGCTCATTTTGGCTCGCTTGACGCCATCATGCAGGCGGATGAAGAGACGCTGGAGGAAGTCGATGGTGTGGGTTCGATCATGGCGCAAAGCATTCACGCCTGGTTCTCGAATGAGAATAACCGAGCAGAAATCGAACGCTTGCGCTCGATCGGCCTGAATTTCACGACAAAGTGTCAGGCCCCGGCTTCAGGTCCTTTATCCGGAAAGACCATCGTTCTCACCGGTGCGCTACCCAACTTGACACGCGACCAAGCTACGGACCTGATTGAGAAGGCAGGTGGCCGCACCAGCTCAAGTGTCAGCAAAAAAACCGACTACCTTCTGGCCGGAGAGGCTAGCGGATCGAAATACGCAAAAGCCGAAAAACTGGGTGTGCCGATTATCAATGAAGCGGATTTTCTTGCATTAACCGATTAGGCATAACACCTGCAGGCCCGATCAGCGACTTTCCAGGAACCACATACCCGTACCGTTGAAGGCGACGCTGCTCTAGGTTTGGTAAAAAAAAATCCATGGTATAAGAACCCGTTTTAACTATTCTGAGGTTTACTGGATTAAACATATTCATTTCATGCAAGCACTACACCAACTACTGACCCATCAACCGATGGTCGCTCTCTTTGCCATCATAGCGGTGGGCTTACTCTTGGGTAGCATTACGATTAAAGGGATCAACCTTGGCAGTTCAGGAGTGCTCTTTTCCGCCCTACTCTCCGGCCATCTTGGTTACAGCATTCCCGGAGGAGTCGGCACGCTCGGCTTGGTTTTATTTGTTTATTGCGTCGGTATCGGCGCTGGTGGCCGATTCTTTGCCTCCGTAGCCCGCGAGGGTGCTACTCTGGCAAAATTGGCTCTCGTGATTGTAGCCACCGGCGGCCTGATCACATGGGCTGGCGCCAGCCTACTGGACTTGCCCTCTGACTTGGCCGCCGGAATCTTTGCCGGTGCCCTTACCAGCACGCCCGCATTGGCGGCCGCAACGGAAGGGCTGAAGGAATCCGGCAGTGGAGTGAGTATAGGTTACGGTATCGCCTACCCGATGGGAGTGATCGGCGTGGTCTTGTTTGTGCAACTATTGCCCCGTATTTTGAAGCATGATCTGGAAAAAATCGCGGCCACACATGCTGCGGCAACCGAAATCGAGGAGAAGGTCGAAAACGTCCTTGTCGAAGTGACCAATCAAAATCTCATTGGTAAAAAAATCGCCGATTCAGGTGTCGCCAACTTCAACGCCTGCCAGGTTTCACGTATTTTCAAGAACGGCCAACTCGTGCCCCTGAGCTACGAAGACAGTTACTCTGAAGGTCAATTATTGCTTCTGGTGGGACGTGGCCGGGAAATCAACATCGCGATCGACTATCTCGGCCACCGCAGTCACCGAAATATCCTCAAAGACGTCGAAAACGAGCGGCAACAACTCCTCGTCACCAATCGCAGGATAGCCGGACAAAGCATCCGCGAACTGGCGCCACTCAAACATTTCGGGGCTGTTATTACCAGGATCACACGACTGGGAATTACCTTCGTTCCGAATGCGTCGACCATCATCGAGACCAACGATCAACTAACGGCCGTAGGCCGTAGCGAGGATTTGAAAAAATTTGCCAAAGCCGTCGGCCACCGGAGCAATGCCATCGACACCACCGACCTGTTGTCCCTTTCCGCGGGGCTGACGCTGGGAATCATCGTCGGCCTGATTCCGATCGGACTCCCCGGAAGTACGCCTGTCACCCTTGGTCTCGCCGGCGGACCACTCTTTGTCGCGCTTTTACTCGGACACTTCGGCCGGGTGGGCAGACTGGTGGGGCATATTCCACGACCTACCCGTATGCTTCTTCAGGAGTTGGGGCTCGTCTTTTTCCTGGCCAATGCCGGCGTACGAGGTGGTGGCGCTCTGGCCGAAACAGTCAACCAATACGGAGTGGTTCTCTTCGGACTGGGTATTTTGGTTAGCGTTGTTCCGTTAATCGTGGCCTGGCCTCTCGCGAGGAAGCTCTTCCACTTGGATCCTTTGCAATCACTTGGCGGAATATGTGGTGGTATGACTTCAACACCGGCACTGGGAGCAATCACTGCCAAGACTGACTCACAGGTCCCCGTTGTCAGTTATGTCTCGGCTTATCCGGTTGCTCTCATCGTCATGATCCTAGTCGCCAAGATGCTGATTGGTGTCTTGTCCTGAACCTTTCTTAGGCTTTTTCTTAAACACGTGGAAACCTACTTGGGAATCGATGGCGGGGGCAGCAAAACCCGCGCCCTACTGGTCGATGCGAATGGACGACCATTGCACTATTCGGAATCAGGCCCGAGCAACCTGAACGTCTATAGCAAAGCTAGTGTGCAGGCCTCGTTACGTGCCGTGATCGACGAGTGCCTCCAGGTAGTCAACACGCAGCCATTTGCTACTTGTCTTGGATTGGCGGGGGCCGGCAATCCAGAGACCGGAAGAAAACTGGAAGCCATTGTCGATCCGCTGGGACTCGGAAAGTTTCGTATCGTATCCGATGCCGAGATTGCTCTGGAAGGTGCCTTTTCCGGTGGCCCCGGGATACTCTTGATCGCAGGTACCGGTTCCGTGTGCCTGGCAAAATCAGCCAACGGCAGTACCCATCAGTGCGGTGGCTGGGGCTGGCTGGCAGACGATGCCGGAAGTGCCGCCTGGATCGGGCAACGTGCTCTGGAAGCTGCGGTTCAACAAAACGACGGCCGCTTAGAAGGACAGCGCCTTAAGGATGAGGTGTTCGCGCACCTTGAGATCAAAGACAGCAAAGATATCAGTAACAGGCTCTATCAGCCCCTACTCGAAAGATCCCAACTCGCCGAGCTTGCAAAGCTCGTACTTCAGCTCGCGGAGAATGGCGACGATGACGCTCAACTGATTCAGATAAGCGCGCTCAAAGAATTGGAGAAGCTGGTACGGGCCACCGCCCGGGTGGCCGGGATTCATGCTACAGTCGCCCTGGCTGGCGGGCTGTTGAGCCATAACCAAAGCTTCCGCCGTGCCCTTGAAGGCAGGCTCAGTGACTTCACCATTCAAGAACCCGAATTCAATCAATTGGAAGGTGCCGTCGCACAGGCCCGTAAAATCCGAAAATGAAAGAGTCCATACTTGCAAAACAGTTCAAGGCTCTCTTCATTCCGAGTTCTTGAGGAGAAGTGACAGAGTGGCCGAATGTGCCTGACTCGAAATCAGGTGTGCCGGAAACGGTACCGGGGGTTCGAATCCCTCCTTCTCCGCCAGGCTTCGTCTGAAGCGGAGCGAAGCTACGAAGCCGGACTCCGAAGCCCCAGTGGAACTACGCCCGGGCAAGCCAGGCAAAAAACGACCAGCGCCCTTTCGTCTGCAACTCGTTGCAGCTACGAAGTCTGTCCCGGCGTCGCGCAGCAGAGCCGGACTCCACAGCTCCCACCTGAACTACGCCCGGCAAGCGTGAATGAGAAGAAAACGGCTTCTACGACTACAGCGAAGCTTGGAGCCAGATGAAGACTACTCCGCCGGCAGCAGATTC
The DNA here is from genome assembly GCF_003185655.1 of Coraliomargarita sinensis. Classification (NCBI taxonomy): domain Bacteria; kingdom Pseudomonadati; phylum Verrucomicrobiota; class Opitutia; order Puniceicoccales; family Coraliomargaritaceae; genus Coraliomargarita; species Coraliomargarita sinensis. The sequence continues at coordinate 138,292 of NZ_QHJQ01000006.1, forward strand.
GTGTCTGGTTCAAGTGTGGCTTCTTCGGCTTCAGGTGTTTCCGATTCAGTATTGGGATCCACTGCCTCTTCGACCTCTTCGACCTCTTCCGCCTCATCTGCACCGTATTTTTCCTCGCGATAGGCTTTTGCCTCCTCCCGGTCGCTTTCCGGAAACGCAACGCCCAAACGCGATTCGTGCCATTCAATCGCCTCGACGCGTGATTGGTTCGTGGAATATCCGTTTTTAAGCGTTTCCATCTTTTGCTCGTAGTAATCCCGGTTACGCGAGTTTTCCGCGGCTTCCTCTTTCAGGAGTTCCACTTGTTTCTTGTAAGGAACGAAAGTGAATTCACTTTCCGCCCGCGCCTGACTGACAAAGCCTTCAAAACGGTCGTCGATATAAAGATGCGAGTCGTCGTAAGCAATAAGCGCGCCTGCGTTCCTGTCCTCCACCTCGGATTCCTGATCCATCTCCGGTAAAGCCTCCCAATCACTCACAAGTTCGTTCAAAATCGCAAGTCTGGTGTTCTCACTTAGCAATTTGGAGGGCACACGGAAATAAGCGCCTTCCCCCCGCTTCACGAGGAGATCGTTTCCATCAATGAAGAGCACTTGCCCGGCAAAGCCCTGGCCAGCCTGGTTTTCAATATCGATTTCACCCGTCAGTGCCTGATCAGGACCCATCTCATTCAAGGCCAATTTAAACTCATCGATCAAGCGGATCATTTGCCTCATTTCATCCATTTGCGTCACGAGGGCATCTTTGAGTTCTTTCCCCCTGGTCCGGGTCTTCTCCGCACTGATAACTTTTTTGTTGAGCCCACCTTTTTTATCGGGAGTCGCCATCATCGATTCGGCATCGCTCAAACGCCCCTGAAGCTCAGCCAGGTTTAATACGAATCTTTGTCGAAGCGTATCCCAAACCGCGGGATCATCCAGGCGGTGCTTGCGGCACAGACGACGAAAATCCGGCTGATTTTTGAAACTTATAAAAAGATCCGTGTACTTTCCGTCATGTTTTTCAGCAAACTTTTCAACGCTCAAGTCGCTCAACTGCGGTTGCTCGGGTGTCTCGTTTGCCGAGAGGCCGACAAACGGAATGACCAAAATTAAGAGGTAGAATAAACTACGCGGTGGCAACTCAAAGCAAAGACGGTAACAACTCCTGAACATACATTTATGTCATTCTGTGCCCATCCAGTGGTCAAGGCATTTTGCGCGATTTGAGGGCGTTTGATGTGACCGTGGGCAGTCAACGCGCAGCCCGGAAGGTATTTACATTTTTTTCTTAACAAAATTGATCAGCTGCTTCGCCACCGGAATTCGTTTATAGACGATATCCGTCGGGTCCCAGTAATCCTGATGGAAAATAATTTTACCATCGGCGTTGAATCTCATGTGCGTCATCCCGATCGATTCTTCCCAGCTTCCATCAGGTGTCTTTTCAAAATCAAGCCGCATGAGCCAATCAATGTAGAACTCATCACCCGAACGAATAATTCTGCGAAACTCAAATTCGGCGGCCTTGAGTGGCTTGAGGCCGTGTACAAAATAGTCACGGATTTCTGTCGAACGCGCAAACTGCTTGAAAGCATCCCGAAAATAGACCTCTTCCGCATATACGCGGGTGACATTCTCTCGCAGGTTTTCTTCCGTATAGTTGGTAAAAAGAGCCCTGACCCGGTTGAGCATTTCAGCCTCAGAATCACTGCCTTCCGCCGGCACCTCATGATTCGACGGATCGGTCCACTCGAGCGCCGCGTTGTACTTGTCATCAGGAACAGTCTGCGTGTGTATCATAGAATTACTTTTGGTCGTGCACCCGGTCATAAAAATCAGGCTTAGAAAGAGGGTTGCGATTAAAAATGCGTGAAGCAGTTTCATGATAAAGAAGCGCAGTGGTGAGGAAAAACTTACATCCCCATGAATGTAAGTTCTTTTTACAACAGTCGTTAGTTATAATTTATGAGCATTTCCATCAAATTAGCCGAGCACGGTCTTTTACCCGACAGCCTTATACGAACCGGTATCCGCAAATTACTTTCCGAGCGGCTGAAGTCCGCTCGCGGGAGCCACAAAACAGACAGCGACTGGATTAAGGAGCTTTCCGCCAAGCCGCTGGCCGAAGAGACGGACGCCGCCAACGAGCAACATTACGAGATTCCCGCCCCCTATTTTCAAACTGTCCTTGGAGAACATTTAAAATACAGCTGCGGTTACTGGCCCGACGAGGTTGACACTCTGGATGCTTCCGAGGCAGCCATGCTGAAGCTGAGCTGTGAACGGGCCGAACTGGATCAGGACCAGGACATCCTGGAGTTGGGCTGCGGATGGGGATCCCTGAGCCTCTGGATGGCAGAACATTACCCGCAGAGCCGTATCACTTCGATCAGCAATTCCCACTCGCAACGGAAGTATATCGAACAACGCGCCAAAGAAAGGGGGCTGGAGAACCTTCAGGTGGTCACCTGCGACATCAACGATTTCAAACCGGAAGGACATTACGATCGCGTCGTTTCCGTGGAAATGTTTGAGCATGTGCGCAACCACAGAAAGTTGTTTACCCAGATCGAGAACTGGTTGAGGCCGGGCGGAAAGTGCTTCGTGCACATATTCAGCCACCAGTCCGAAACCTATCTTTTTGAAGCTCGCGGGCCCAAGGATTGGATGTCGCGCTACTTTTTCAGTGGCGGGATCATGCCTTCTTCAACCCTTTTGATTTCAGCTGCCGAAGGTATTCTCAACCCCGAGGAAAAGTGGTTCGTCAATGGCAACCATTACAGCCGGACACTGGAAGCCTGGTTACAAAAGCAGGACGCTAATCGCGAAGACGTACTTCAAACCTTCCGGGAATGCTACGGAAGTAGCGCCAAATTGTGGTATCAGCGCTGGCGGATATTTTACATGGCCTGTTCGGAATTATTTGCGTACAACGAAGGCAGAGAATGGCCCGTGATGCATTACCGATTCGTCAAAGCGTAAGATGAAAGCCGAATCCCAGCGCAAGAAGATTGCTGTGGTCGGTTGTGGCGTGGCCGGTCTCACTGCGGCATGGTTACTCAATCGAAGGCACGAAGTCCATCTCTTCGAGAAAAACGACTACATAGGCGGACATACACGAACGCTCAAGATCAAGGACGGGGTAGATACCGGACTGGCCGTGGATACCGGGTTCATCGTGATGAACCACCGGAACTATCCGCTTTTTACAAAGGTTTTGAAGCAGCTCGGGGTGAAGCTTGCCGACAGCTCCATGACATTCAGCTTTCACGACAAGACTTCGGGCTACGGATACTCCGGCAATACTCTGAGTACGCTTTTCCCAAAGCTAAGTTACTACTTCATGCCCAAACATCTCGGCCTGGTTCGGGATCTCGCACGCTTTGCCCGCATTGGCTACCGCGACCTCCAGTCGGGCTACCTCGAGGGTAAGACTCTGGGGCAGTATTTCGAGAGCCGATCTTTCGGCCAGAACTTCCGTGAGAATTACTTCTACCCCATGGGGGCTGCAATCTGGTCTTCCCCCGTCGAGGAAATGGAAAATTTCCCAGCTCAGCCCTATCTGCATTTCCTGGAAAACCATGGTCTTCTACGCCTGACCAATCGTCCGCAGTGGAAATATGTCAAGGGAGGCAGCCGCAGCTATGTCAAAACGATGCTGAAGGATTTTAAGAAAAAGCCGAATCTGAATGCCGCTCCGGATGGCATTCGCCGGACGACAGACGGAGTCATTTTACGCAAGCAGGACGGAGAAGAGCTGGCATTCGATCATCTCGTAATTGGCGCGCATGCCGACGAAGCCCTGGCCATGCTCGATGACCCCAGTGAAGAAGAAAAAGCCAACCTGTCCGTTTGGCGATACCAACCAAACGAAGTCGTCCTGCACACCAGCGAAACACACCTTCCACCCGACCCAAAACAGTGGTCCTCCTGGAACTTCCTGCGCGAACCGGGCGACGGCAAGAGCCGCCCCGTACTGGTTAGCTACTACATGAACCGCTTGCAGAACCTAAAAACCGGAAACCACTACATCGTTACTTTGAATGCAGGTGCTTCCATACCCGAGGACAAGGTAATCAATCGCACGACGTTGACCCACCCACTCTACTCCGAACAGGCACTCGCCTCTCAGCCACGGCTTGCGCGAACGAACGGCAAACGGAATACCTGGTTTTGCGGCAGCTACTTCGGATACGGCTTTCACGAGGATGCGGTCCAGTCGGCAGTGGAAGTGGCAAAGGGCTTTGGCATCGAACTATGATCGAACATTCGAAGATCTATCGGGGGAAGGTGACCCACGAAAGAATCGGGCCGGTCGACCACACCTTCACCTACCCGATGACGTTTTTCTCCTTCGCGCTTGACGAATTGAAGGAAATTGAGAGCTCGACCTCACTTTTTGGTTACAACCAAAGCCGCCCGCTCCGGATCAGCGATAGCGATTTCCTGAGGGGCAGCAGCTTGTCCATCTCCGAACAGCTGAATGAATTCTTACCGCCCGAAAAAAACGACGAACGAACCTTTCTGATCAGCTCACCCCGGTATTTTGGATATGCGTTTAACCCGGTAAATTTCTACCTGCGTATGGACGGCGAAACACTCACCTGTGTCGTTGCCGAGGTGAACAATACCTTTGGTGACCGTCATATTTATCCGCTGAATGATCTGAAGCCGGAAGGACCATCTAAGTGGACCGCCAGCTGCGCAAAGGATTTTCACGTATCCCCGTTCAACGACATGTCCGGTGAATACCATTTCACCTTTCGTATCGAGAACAATGAACTTTTCCTGGGAGTGGACCTCTGGAAAAACGGCGAGTGTGCCATGAAAACCTGGATCGAAGGGCGGGGACTGCCTCTGACTGTCGGTCAGGTTATTCGTCATGCCCTTTTCCGCCCATTCGATACCGCAATCAACAGTATGCCGCGGATTCTCTGGCAGGCTGCCATACTGTACTATCGCAAAAAACTCCAAGTCTACAAGCGGCCCAGCCCGAGCTCCATCCATACAGTCAAGGACCGGGACAAACCGGACGATTGCCGCGATATCATCTAATACCAGCAACTTACTTTTAAGGTTAATATGAATCCCAAAACAGAGCTTTGACTTGTGCGGGCTCAATCCAATGAAGCCTCAGGCCACGTTGCCTCGCTGGTGAAAGCGGGGTGATCGAAACGTGGATTCGTCTTTTTAAAAGACAAAGGCACGCACTGTATTCTACCACTGTGTGACTTTTACGGGTGGCATACGGCGTCGGGACATGCGTGGTCTTGTCGCTACGCATGTCCCGATTGATCGCTCAGGGAGAACTTTTCTGAATTCGAAATCCATCCTTATTTGCGATGCTACCAATGGACAGGAAGGTTCATTCTCCGTTTATTGGCACAGATGCGATGATATTGCCAGTAACAGTCAGTGGATGATATAAGTCGCAGCTCGACCTCCGCCCCACTCCACCTAAATTAACAGGATGGATCATTTAAACCGCTACCTGGACGCTGCCGTACTTAAACCTGAAACAACTCGGGAAGAGGCTCAAGAAGCGATTAAAGCCTGCATTCGCCTAAAGACATTCAGCGTATGCGTACGTCCCTGCGATATCGAGCTGGCTCAGTCTCTTTGCCGGGGGACGGAGACGAAAGTCTGCGTGGTTTTGGGTTTTCCGCACGGGGACCAACTCTCAGCGAGCAAGGCCGACGAGGCTCGACATTATATCGAATCAGGTGTGGACGAAATCGACATGGTGGCAAACTATGGCTGGGCCAAATCGGGTGACTGGGATGCCGTGCGTGCCGACATCGCTGGCGTTGCCCGGCAATGTAAGGCAGCCAACGTGTTACTGAAGGTCATATTTGAGACGGCACAACTCACTGCCGGACAAATACAACGCCTTGCAGAAATTTCTATCGATGCCGGTGCAGACTACATAAAAACCTCAACCGGTTTTAACGGTGCAGGTGCGAAAGAATCAGATGTGCAAGTCATGCTCGAAACCGCTGCCGGCAAGGCCAAAGTCAAGCCCTCCGGCGGCATTCGCGACGCAGCGACCGCCCGTCGATTTATTGAGATGGGAGCCTCTCGTCTGGGGGTCGGCTGGACCTCTTGCGCCGCGATTTGTGAGGGCGGCGAAGTATCCGGGAGTGGCTACTGATCCTCCGAAGGCGTATATTCGGGCACGAACTTCTGAATCGTGGCCTTAATGGCAGGCGCATTGCGGCCGGCGGCGATGCTGGCGAGTTCCTTCTCCATGTGTTCAAAGTCCAGGCCATTCCGATCGGCGACGAAGCGCAATACACGCGGGTGGCGGGTCTTTTGAAGTTTTTCACTGATGTGCTGCACTTCCTCGAAACGCTTTTCACCGGGGCGTAGACCCGTATAAATGATCTCGATATCTTCTCCCGGGCGACAACCGCTTAACTGAATCATCTGTCGTGCTAGGTCATCAATTTTGACCGCTTCACCCATATCGAGAACAAATATTTCGCCCCCCTCACCCTGAGTGGCGGACTGAAGCACCAGACCAACTGCCTCCTTTACCGTCATAAAAAAGCGCTTCACCTCCGGATCGGTGACCGTAACCGGTCCACCTGCTGCAATTTGCCTCCGAAAAATGGTGATGACACTACCCGATGAGCCTAGTACGTTGCCGAAGCGCACGGACATGAACTTTGTGACATTACCCTCGGCATGCTGTTGCGCTGTTACAGACAACTCAGCCAAGCGCTTGCTGGCTCCCATCACGCTGGTCGGATTAATCGCTTTGTCCGTGGATATCATCACGAAGCGCTCGACCTTGAATTCGGAAGCAAGCCGGGCCAAACATGTGGTGGCCAGGAAATTGTTTCGCAGGGCCTCGTCCGGCTGGACCTCCATCAGATTAACGTGCTTATGCGCGGCGGCATGAAAGACGACTTCGGGCTGAAAATCTTCAAAACGAGCTCTGAGAACCTCCGTATTGTAAACATCCGCCACACAGGTCCGCACATCGACTTTGCACTCTGCCTCTTTCAGGAATATCTCTTGCTCTAGCTCGAAGATAGCTATTTCCGCCTGATCCAGACAGAGCATTTCGGACGGGGCATAAGTCAGGATTTGGGCAACCAGCTCTTTACCAATACTGCCCCCCGCGCCGGTGACCAAGACACGCTTTCCTTTGAGCATATCGCGGATATCCCCGGAATTCAGGTTTACCGGATCACGGCCGAGCAGATCCTCCAATTGCACCGGCCGTAGCTGTGATACCTGGGCTCGACCACTGACCAAGTCTGTAAGCGCCGGCACTGTGTCAACTTTCAGCCCCGCCTGACGGGCCAATTCAGCCACTTCGCGCATGCGCTTCACCGAGGCCGAGGGAAAGGCGATGACCGCCTTGTTCGCAGAATAACGCTTGGCCACCTTGGCCACTTCGTCGACAGTATCGGCCACAAGAAGACCATGGATGTAGCGCCCGACCTTTCGCGAATCATCATCGAGAAAAGCCACCGGTCGCATACCCAACCTTGCTTTACTCATGAGCTCGGCACAGAGACCTGCCCCGACTTCACCCGCACCAATAATAACAACATTATCCGCCGTATCTACCGAGAGCCAGTCCTCCGGCCCTCGACTTGACTTAACCCGCATCAGAATACGAAAAGCTGCGATCGCCAGAAAACTCAGCAGAAAATAAGTCAGTATAACCGCCCTCGGCGGCACGTTTTTGCCTCCGTAAAGATACCACATCGACAAGAGGATGAGGCAGTTCGCGAACAAGGCCGCAAACAACCGCATGGCATCCGGAAGACGGAAATAGGACAAAATTGAGTCCACCTGCCCACCCGCATAGAGTAGCATCAACTGTAAGCCGACGACCCACCAGATGGTATTGATGCGGTCCATCGCGTGTTGCGGATGAAGATCGATGCCGAAGTCAAAACGCAAGTCATAGGCTAGCCAGTAACTGGCGCCGGACACCAAGGCATAAAACAGCAGAAGTAATAAATTCCTGATGTTCAGGTATCGCCCTAGCATCGCCACAATCATGAGCGGAACCCTTCATTCAAGAAACTGATTATGGCATCGATGACACGTTGACGCTCCGCACCGGACATCCCGGAGCCGCTCGGCAGGCAAATGCCCTGGGCAAAGAGCGATTCGGCCACCTGACCGCCATAACAAACACAGCCGTCAAAGACCGGCTGCAGGTGCAATGGCTTCCAGACAGGACGTGCCTCAATATCCTCTGTTTCCAAGGCCGCAATCAGGGCATCACGCTGAGAGACACCTCCGCTAAGCGTCAAACAGGACAGCCAGTAGTTGGCTTCGTCCGGCTCTTGAATCGGCATCATCGCCACGTTCTGGTATTTATCGAACGCCGCCTTATATGCTTCAAAGTGGGCTCGCTTGGCAGATATGCGGCGCTTCAGGTCGGAGAATTGACTGAGCCCCAACCCGGCTAGCACATTACTCATGCGATAATTATAGCCGACTTCCCTGTGTTCGTAATGCAAAACAGGTTCACGCGCCTGAGCGGAAAGATATCGGGCCCGCGATAACCATTCCTGATGATTCGAGAGCAACATCCCTCCCCCGGATGTCGTAATTATTTTATTACCGTTGAACGAAAAAAAGGCGATGTCCCCCATCGAACCGGCGGGCCAGCCCTGGTAACTCGCACCGACAGCTTCAGCGGCGTCTTCAATCAGTGGCTTGTCATACTTACGGCAGAGCTCAATGATCTTCCCCATCTCCGCACACTGCCCGTATAGATGCACCACGATAACCGCCTTGATTGCGGAACGTTCCTGCAGGGCCTTTTCGAGCAGGGCAGGATCCATATTCCATGTGCGGCGCTCACTGTCGACAAAGACCGGCTCCGCCCCGAGATAACGGACCGGATTGGCGCTGGCGGCAAAAGTCATCGAGGGACAAATCACTTCATCCCCCTGACCGACCCCCAGAACCTGCAGGGCAAGGTGCAGTGCCGCTGTTCCGGAGCTGAGGGCCAGCGCATGCTTCACCCCGACACTGGATGCCACCGTCTTTTCAAATTCCTCCAAATGGGGCCCGACCGGCGCCACCCAGTTCGAAGCCAGCACGGCATCCACACTGGCATGATCCTGCATGGAAATGTCGGGCGGTGAGAGATAAATACGGGGCATACGCGCGTATGCTCAGTCATCGGACAAGAATTGACCAACTTTTTTTAAAATAAAGTACGAGGCTTCAAACAGTTGACCACCTCCGGCCAAAGCAAAGAGCAAGGACCAAGCTCCCCTTACAACCGCGAGATAAGCAGTTCGCGCTCAAAGATCATTTCCTTCGGCAGATGTGTGTGAAGCTTGAGGAAGAGTTCCTCGTGCGGGAGTGTCTGCATACGTATGCGTTCGCGATCAAAGTCCATTAGCTTGTCGTAGTCCTCCTCGCTAAAATCGATACCGCGCCAGTCCAGGTCTTCGTAACGTGGCATCCAGCCGATCGGAGTCTCCTTCGCCCCGGCTCGACCTGTCGCCCGCTCCACAATCCAACGAAGTGGCCGCATATTTTGGCTGAATCCCGGCCAGAGGAAATTACCCTCCTCACCCTTGCGGAACCAGTTCACGTTAAAAATCCGGGGCGTCTCATTCAAGTCGCGCTGCATACGAATCCAATGCCGGAAATAGTCACCCATGTGATAACCACAGAAAGGAAGCATGGCCATCGGATCACGGCGAATCTTGCCCACCGTGCCCTCGGCCGCAGCCGTCATTTCCGAGCCGATCGTCGCACCCAGATAAACACCATGTCCCCAGTTAAAAGCCTGAGTGACCAAAGGCACGTCACTCATCCGGCGACCCCCGAATACGATGGCATGAATCCGCACACCCTCAGGTTTCTCCCAATCCGGATCAATCACCGGGCAGTTGGCCGCCGGTGCCGTGAAACGGCTATTGGGATGCGCAGAAGGCGTTTCGCTGCCCGGAGTCCAGTCGTTTCCCTTCCAGTCGATCAAATGGGCCGGCGCTTCATCCGTCATTCCCTCCCACCAGACATCACCGTCATCCGTCAACGCCACATTGGTAAAGATCGAGTCACGCTCGCAGGATGACATGGCACTTGGATTGGTCTTAACTGAGGTGCCCGGGGCCACGCCGAAAAAGCCAGCCTCGGGATTGATCGCGTAAAGCCGACCGTCGGGACCTGGTTTGATCCAGGCGATGTCATCGCCAACGCAGGTTACTTTATACCCGTCCATCCCTTCTGGTGGTGTGAGCATGGCAAAGTTGGTCTTCCCACAGGCGCTGGGAAAGGCCGCCGCGACGTATGTCTTGGTGCCGTCGGGCTCTTCCAGGCCGAGAATAAGCATATGCTCGGCCATCCAACCCTCGTCGCGCGCCATGGTGGAAGCGATGCGTAGTGCCAGGCATTTTTTCCCGAGCAGTGCGTTGCCTCCGTAGCCGGAACCGTAGGAAACAATGGTGCGCTCTTCCGGGAAATGGACGATGTGGGTATTTTCCGGATCGCAGGGCCAGGGCACATCTTCAACGCCTTCGTCCAGCGGGTAACCGACAGAGTGCAGGCAAGGGACAAAGAAGCCGTCATCCCCCAACACCTCAAGTACCGGATCTCCGATACGCGCCATGATACGCATATTCACCACCACATAGGGGGAATCCGTCAGTTCCACACCGATCTTGGAGATGGGGCCGCCGACCGGCCCCATACTGAAGGGAATCACATACATGGTGCGCCCGTGCATGCAGCCCTTGAAGAGCCCCTTCATCTTGCGGCGCATGGTCCGTGGGTCTTCCCAATTATTGGTGGGCCCGGCGCCGTGTCTATTTTGAGAGCAGATAAAAGTTTTTGATTCGACCCGGGCCACATCGCTCGGGTCTGAGCGGAAAAGATAACTGTTGGGGCGAAGCTTCTCGTTGAGCTTAACGCACATTCCCTTGTCGACCATCATGTCAAACAACCCATCCGCTTCCTTCTGCGATCCGTCGCACCAGTGAACGGCATCCGGTTCACAGAGCTCGACCATTTTTTGAATCCACTTCAGCAGGGCCTTGTGTTGGGTTTTCGGGGTATCGTAATCAACCATGCCTCAAAGCTAAGGTGTCAGGCTAAAAAAGGTAAGCTTAAACAACTGGAATTTTGCACAAACAGAGGAATTTCACATCTATTAGGGATCAAAATCTTTCGAATCAGAAATCGTAATCCTGACAAACCGGTCCGCGCGTCCTGCTGGGAAACACCACCGCAATGAATCGAAATACCATTTCGAAGATTCTTTGATCCGGTTAAAAGGAAAATGCGGCAGGGCCCGGCTGGACCCTCAAGTTGAACGGTTCGAAATTTTTTGAATCGGGATAAGCTCGCACACAAAGCGCCTGAAAACTGCCCCGTAAGACCTGTCCCTTTCGCCAGTTCGCTGAAAATTCTGCATTCGGCAGAAAACAACTTGAACAGCCTGCATGAATCTCACTTTCTGAACCCTTTTCAGCCTACCCAGATTTGACTCTCGATAATGCCACGCAAAAAGACGTCCAAAAAGAAAGATAACCTCGAACTCGAATTCGACCAGCCCAGCACTGGAAGCGAGGACGCACCCCATCAGGACAGCGATCCCTTTGATCTGAGCACTGACTCCGGCCACATCGATGACATGTTCAGCGAGTGGTTCCTTGATTACGCCAGCTATGTCATTCTGGAGCGGGCCGTCCCCCACGCCAACGACGGCCTGAAGCCGGTGCAGCGACGGATCCTCCACTCCATGCGTGAACTGGAAGACGGGCGCTACAACAAGGTGGCCAACGTCATCGGTAACACGATGAAATATCACCCGCACGGTGACGCCTCCATCGGTGATGCCATGGTACAACTGGGGCAGAAAGACCTGCTAATCGACATGCAGGGCAACTGGGGTAATTCTTTTACCGGGGACTCTGCCGCGGCCCCCCGCTACATCGAAGCCCGACTCTCCAAATTCGCCCTCGACGTCGTCTTCAACCCCAAGACCACCAACTGGCTGGCTTCCTACGACGGCCGCAACAAGGAACCCGAGACCCAGCCCGTCAAATTCCCGCTCCTGCTCGCACAGGGCGCAGAGGGGATTGCCGTCGGCCTTTCCTGTAAGATCCTCCCCCACAACTTTATCGAACTTCTCGATGGTTGTATCGCCTTCCTGCGCAAGAAGAAGCCGGAAATCGTGCCCGATTTCCCCACCGGCGGGATCGCCGATGTCTCGGAATACAACAACGGTAAGCGGGGCGGCCGCGTCAAAGTCCGCGCGCGGATTGAAGCGCGCAAGAAGAACCTTCTCGCCATCACCGAACTTCCCTTCGGCAAAACGACCACTTCACTGATCGACTCGATCCTCGCAGCCAACGACAAGGGCAAGATCAAGATCTCGCGTGTTGAAGACAATACCGCCGAGCATGTGGAAATCCTCGTCTACCTGCCCTCCGGCTCCGATGCCGAAACCGCCGAGCAGGCTCTCTACGCCTTCACCGACTGTGAGGTCTCGATCTCGACCAATATCTGTGTGATCGAAAACGAGAAGCCCCACTTCTTTTCCGCTCAGGACCTCCTCTATCTCGCCACCGAAAAAACCCGGGACCTGCTCAAGCGTGAACTCGAGATCCAGTTGGGCGAGCTCGAGGAGAAATGGCACTTCAGTTCACTTGAAAAAATCTTCATCGAAAAACGCATTTACCGCCGAATCGAAGAAGAAGAAACCTGGGAGGGCGTGATCCAAACCGTCGATACCGGCCTCAAGCCCTACAAGAAACTTTTCAATCGCGAAATCACCAGAGACGATATCCTCCGGCTCCTCGAAATCAAAATTAAGCGTATTTCGAAGTATGACTCCTCCAAGGCTGAAGAACTCATCAAAGCACTTGAGGATGAAATCGCGGAGACCAAGAAAAACCTCAAATACCTGACGAAGTACGCCATCAAGTGGTTTACCGAGCTGAAGAAAAAGTATGGCAAGGGCCGCGAGCGTAAAACCGAGCTGGCTTCCTTTAAGAAGGTTGTTGCCCAGGAAGTCGTCATCGCCAACGAGACACTTTACGTGGACCGCAAGGAAGGGTTTGCCGGCACTGGCATGAAAAAAGATGAAGCCATCTGCAAATGCTCCAGCCTTGATGACGTCATCGCGATCTCACAGGACGGCACGCTCAAGGTCAGTAAGGTCAGCGAAAAGGCCTTTTTCGGGAAAAACATCCTCCACATCGATATTTTCAACCGGAGCGAGCCCAATGCCCTGACCTACTGCATGGTCTACCGGGACGGCAAGACCGGCCCCACACTCGCCAAGCATTTTACCGTGGGCGGTGTCACCCGGGACAAGGAATACGACCTGACCAAGGGCAAGCCAGGCTCCCGCGTATTCTACGTCTCCTGCTACGAAACCGAAGGCGGCGAAGTGGATGCTGTAAAGGTCAACCTGAAGCCCGCTCCTCGGCTTCGGAAGACCGAAGAGGAAGTCCACTTCAAGGATCTTGTCGTGCGTGGCCGTGGCAGCGGCGGCAACATCGTCACGAAAAACGCCGTCCGCAATGTCGTGCGACTACCCAAGGCCGCCCGAGAAGAAGCAGGTGCCTAGCCGGGCAAGTCTCTAATACAACTCCGCGGGAGGGGTCGCCGGGAGGCAGCATACCCATTCTTTCTTATTGGGTACGATTATCAGCCACCCAGCCGGGCTTCGATGGCCCACCGGTAAATCTGTTCATACTTGGCAGCCGACTCGTCCCATCCGTAATTGCGGGACATGCCGTTCAGCTGCAGTTGCCTGAAGTCATCCGGTCGGTCATAATAGGTTGAACAGGCCCAGCCTATGGTATCGTAGAGGGCATCCGGCGTGGCATCGTGAAAGAGAAATCCGGTGCCTTTACCTTCACCTTCAATATATTGCTCGACCGTGTCGATAAGACCACCAGTCGCACGCACGACGGGAGGTGCGCCATAGATCATGGAATACAGCTGACTGAGACCACAGGGCTCAAAACGGCTGGGCATAAGCAAAAAGTCGGCCCCGGCAGGCACCAGGTGCGCGAGCTGGTTGTTAAAGCCGGTGTAGGCCGCAAAGCGCCCCGGATGGCGCGCGGCCAAATCACGAAAAAGATGTTCGAGCGCAGGATCCCCCGTACCCAGAATAGCAATCTGAATCTGCATTGTTTGCATGAGCCGATCCCCAATCGCCGCAAGCAGATCCAGACCCTTTTGGTCAACCAAACGCGAAACGACCGTGAAGACCGGCACATGGGGATCAACCTTCAGACTGAAGGCTTCCTGCAGGGCCTGTTTGCAAGCCGCCTTGCCGGACATGTCCTTCAAGGAATAATTATGCGGCAGGAGCTTATCGGTGCCGGGATCCCATTCGGAATAGTCGACTCCATTGATCACGCCAATCAGATCACCCGCTCGATAGCGCAGCAAGTCATGTAACCCGCAACCCCCATCAGGGGCTTGAATCTCTTTGGCATAGGTGGGACTGACCGTCGTGATTTTAGTTGAGTGATAAATCCCGCCCTTGAGCATATTCAGTTCTCCCCCGGACTCCAGACCGTCCGGCCGGTATACAGAAGCCGGCAAACCGGCATAAGCCATCAAATCGGGAGGGAACCACCCCTGATGCTGCATATTGTGAACCGTCATCAAGCTGGCGGCACACCCCATTGGCGCATCCCTCTCGTTGGTATTGAGATACACCGGCACCAGCCCGGTGGCCCAATCGTGACAATGCACGACATCAGGCATCCAGTCCAGGTGATAGCAGAGGTCGATCGCAGCACGACTGAGAAAAGTAAAGCGGCGACCATTATCCTTCTCGTTTCCGGAGGGGCCGGTGTAAACCGAGGCACGGTTAAAAAACTCGTCGTGCTCCAGAAGATAGCAAGTGGCGCGGGATTCAGGGAGCGGCATCTCCCATACCCGCGCGTAAGCTTCGTGATCCCCGAGGTGGACGACCAAAGGCTGGTCCAATGGCTGCTCCGTTTCGTCATGGCGCAAGCCAGCGTACTTGGGAATGACAATGCGCACATCATGCCCCTTGGCCGCGAGCGCCTTGGAGAGCGCCCCCACCACATCGGCAAGTCCCCCTACTTTGATCAGGGGCGCCAGTTCAGGAGCGACCATTAAGACCTTCAAGCGGCCCTTAATCATCCTTTGGAGCTCCCCCGGCGTGGGGCTGAACGCCCTCTTCAAAATCGTCGTCAAATTCCGGCAGCTTGTAATTGAAGATGGGCAAAAAACACATCAACCCGAAGCACGTCGCCACCATGATGAGCAGGCCGGTGACGTCGTGCACGGTACCGATATCACCGATGACCGGCAGACTCCATTCCGCATCGATCGCATTCGGACCATAGTGATACGACCAAATCGTCAGGAACATACTGCGGATCAAATTCATCAAAACCGCCAGCCCCATGGCCAGCGCGACCATGAGCGCTTTCTTCCAGAACTGCTTTAGAAAGACTGCCCCGAAGAAGGAACCGGCAAACAGGCAACCAGTCAGCGAGCGGATACCAGAGCAGGCCTCCTCGACCCCCACACTGCCCTCGGGCAGAATCAAAACATTCCCCCTTCGTTCGAGTTCGTAGCCCATGAAGTCAAAGACGCCGAACACCACAACCGTCACCTTGTTCATCAGGAAAACCCGAATCTTGTTATCCAAAACCGCCACCATGGGGGCGGACAGGAGCCAGATCAGCGCGGGAAAAACAAAGAGCAGCGTGAGTGAAAAGCGGGCCCCCAAGCTCATGCGTTTCCCGTCGACCGTCTCTTTACTGAAGATAAAAACCGAGCTGAGCAGCAGACCGGCAAAACTCATCGCGACTGCAAGCGATGCCGGGTTTTGAGGCCCGGTTGCCATACGGATCAGCATCCCGATACCGAAGAGCATCAGGCTGCCGAGAAAGCCCACCACTGCGACCCATTCCAAAGTTCGGGTAACGGATTGGGGGGAAGAGGCCGGTGCAGGCTCTTCCTCGGGAGCTGCCCCGCGAAACAGATAACTTCGCACCACAGGCCAGCGGGAATAAAGGACATAACCCACGAAAAAAGGTACTAAAAATCCGAAACTGTAGTCTTCGTTATTCGCCCACCAGAAGAGCTGATCCCACACCATCAACGCCGCAAACCCGAGCAGGATGAAGGCCGCTGCAATGTGGCTGCGGGGCAAAGACTTAAAGCTGAAATTCTCGGAACTGTCGCTCACGGCAGGTAAAAAGAAAAAAAATCTACCGGCATTTGGTAGTTAGGTCGGACAGTTGCGATCGGCAGATGCAAATGCAACTCCGAAAAGGCACGGAGCATCAGCTAATTAACCATCGACGCAGAGCGTCAAAAAGACCAAGCTTGGCGGTTACTAATAATGAGTGAGACCACATCCAGCACGACAAATCATCCGCTTACACCCTCGATGGAGCGGCTGCATGCCTATTGGCGGATGCCCTACATACTTGCCCCCAGGGATCCTGAAGATTGCGGTAACCCATTTACCAAAATCACCGAAACCGGGGACGACAAAAAAGAATATATCCTCTACCGGGGCCGGAAAAACTTCATTGTCATGAACCGCTACCCATACAATGCGGGCCATCTTCTGGTGCTCCCGTATCGTGAAGTCGGACAGCTTGATGAACTGTCTACGGAGGAACGGCACGAATTGATGGACCTTATCGTTAAAGCTCAGCAAATCCTGAGTCGGGCGCTTCAACCGGACGGCTTCAATACCGGCTTCAACTTTGGCAAAGCTGCCGGGGCTGGCATACCCTGCCACCTGCACTGCCATGTGGTCCCCCGCTGGCACGGCGACACCAACTTCATGCCGGTCATCGGCAACACCCGTGTGCTACCCGATTCAATGGATGCCATGTGGGAGCGGTTAAACGACTGCGTCGAGGCATAAGCCCACCCTGCACGCACCGCAAACAACTCAAGGACGGAACTATGCCGCAAGAGACTCTTCAATTTGCCAACGCACGCCAGCTGAGCCAGCTCTACAACAACGACCCGAGAAACCTCGAAGAAGTGGAGCGCGTGCTCCATGTGAACCTGGCCAGCCGCGAGGACTGGGTCGAGATCGAGGGCGAGCCCGAAGCAGTCGGGCAAACGAAGGCGCTCTTCGAACTGCTCGAGGGTGCGCGTAAGCAAGGTATCCGCATTCGCAACTCCGATTTTCACTTCACCCTGCGCAGCGTGGTTGAGAATCGCAGCGACGAACTGCGTAACATTTACGCGGATCCTTTCGTCATCCGTCTCAAGCGACAAAGTGTGGTCCCGAAAACCCTCAACCAGAAGCGCTATCTCCAGGCGATCGCCAAATACCCGGTCGTATTCGGCATCGGCCCGGCCGGCACAGGTAAAACCTACCTCGCCATGGCCATGGCGCTACATGAACTTCTGAACGGGGCCGTGGAAAAAATCATCTTAACCAGGCCGGCGGTTGAAGCGGGTGAGGCTCTCGGATTTCTGCCCGGTGAACTACAGGAAAAGATCCTGCCCTACCTGACGCCACTCTACGACGCCATGCACGACATGGTCGGCAAGGAACAAACCGCCCAACTACTGGAACGCGGCGTCGTCGAGATCGCACCACTGGCCTATATGCGGGGGCGCACCCTATCCAATGCTTTCGTCGTCCTCGATGAGGCACAGAATACGACACATGAGCAGATGATGATGTTTCTCACTCGTCTGGGGGACGGAAGTCGTATGGTAGTGACCGGGGACATCACCCAAATCGACTTGCCGCGCTCGAAGCAATCCGGGCTCCGCGAGGCGACCCGCGTGCTCAACAAGGTGCCGCAAATTCAACTTTTCCACTTTGAAGGCCAAGACGTCGTCCGGCACCCGCTGGTGCAGGAGATTATTAACGCGTACGCCCAACACACTCCTGAATAAATTCAACCATGGCCGCACATTTTAAAAACCTGCGCCTCCGCAAGCGGAAGGATTCCGGCAACGCCGGCCGAAAGGACAAGTCGAGGGACACTGACACCTCTGCGGCGAGTCATTTCTTTGAAACCAGCTCCTGGATTGAAAGTGGACTGTTCATCCTTTTCTCCCTTCTCGTCGTCATCATCGCCTTCCTCGGTGAAGAGCCGAAGGGTCCGCGCATTATCCTCAATCAAGCGGCGCCATCACGAATCGTTGCGGAGTTTCCGTTCAGCTACGAAAGCAAAGTTGAAGCGGAGGCCAAAGCGGCCTCCATTCGCGCCCAAGTGCCACCCGTCTTCCAACGCAGCTTTGAGCCTTATGATAAGTTCCGCAACTTCATCGGCGACCTGAACAGCAGCATCGCCAGAACCCAGATCAACTTCGAGTCGAAAGGCGAAGAAGTTTTCTCCGAAGAACTGGGCAAAACCGCGGCTGAGGTGATTGAGCGCAGCAAACTCGATATCGAAGCCGAAACAATTACCCGCCTGACAGCGAAAACCCGGCCCAAGGAACGCTCCGCCCTGATGAACGATGCCCTGAGCGTACTGAAATCGATCTACGAGGACGGCATTTACTCCGCGGCACGGGCAGAGGCAAGCAAGCCCCAGGTCACGGTCATTCAGCTTGTTGACGAAGCCGGCCGGGCCAATTTGCCCAATGCACGCTCGATCGATGAAGCCCGCATCAGCCTTCGGGTGCGGCTCAACGCACTCTCGGGCGACAGCGAAACCGCTCGACTGCTTTTTGAGATATTCAGTGCCGGCCTGCAGCCGAATCTATTTTACAGCGAGTCCGGAACGCAGCGAGCCATCGACCGCGCGATTGCAGAGTTGAAACCGCAGACCATCAGCTTTAGCGAGGGAGACACTCTGGTCGAGCCAGGCAAGCCTGTGACTGATGCGGACCTCGAGCGGCTTAACGCCTACCGCACGGCGGAGCTAAAATTGGGCAGCCGCTCCTTGATTTTCAACGAGCTCTTTCTGGGCCGGCTGATTTTAACAGTGCTGATGCTTGTCGCGATCTACATTTACCTGCGCCAGGGCATGCAGGACCTGCGCAAACGCAACCGCGCGATCGCGATTACGGCGGTCAGCATCCTCTTAAACCTACTCTTGATCCGCCTGATTATCATGATCGGTGACAGCGAACTGATTAACAGCGGGACCACCAAAAGTATGCTGCCCTTCATCGCACCTTATGCGTTGGCGCCGATTCTGGTCGCCGTTCTGGTCGGCTCGGCTCCGGCAGTGCTCTCCACTCTGATCATTTCCGTCATCTTCGGGATTATCCACGGCAACTCGATCGACTTCCTTCTCATCGCATTTCTTTCCGGCGTTGTCGGTACTTTTGCGGCCTCTAACATTCGTAAACGTTCCCAGCTCGTGCGGGCCGGCCTTCTGGCCGGTGCCAGCGCCGCCATCGCGGGAGCCGCCATTGCTCTTTTAAACGGCTTTTCCGCCGGACTCGTCGGGCAGCAAACCTTAATCGCCCTGATTGTGGGCGGGATCACCGGCGTATTGGCGGTCGGTGTCCTCCCGATTTTCGAGCAAGTCTTCAAGATCACCACGGAAATTACCCTCCTGGAGCTGACAGACTTCAACCACCCGCTCCTCCGACGCATGCAGATGGAAGCTCCGGGCACGTACCACCACAGTTTGATGGTGGCCAATCTATCGGAAAACGCCGCGGCAGAGATCGGTGCCAGCCCCCTTCTCTGTCGTGTTTGCTCCTTTTTTCATGATATCGGCAAGCTGGTGAAGCCGGAATATTTCGTAGAGAACCAAAGGGACGGGGTGAACCCCCACGACGAAAAAAACCCCTCGATGAGCGCACTCGTGATCAAGGCACACGTCAAAGAAGGGGTGGAAATGGCCCGTAAATTCAAATTGCCGCGTGTGATTGTTGACGTCATTCGCCAGCACCATGGGACCAGCCTGATTCAGTATTTTTACTATCAAGCCCAACAGCGGGAAAAGAAGGGGGACACGAAGTCGCCGCTGCCGAAAAAGCCCGAAGACATCCGGGTCGACGAGAGTACTTATCGCTACGACGGACCCCGGCCTGCCTTCAAGGAAAGTGCCATCATTTTCTTTGCGGACGGCATCGAAGCGGCAAGTAGAAGCCTGAAGAAGGTCACTCAGCCGAACGTCGAGGAGCTTATTGATAAAATGTTTCAAAGCCGGATCGAGGACGGCCAGCTCGACGAGTGTCCGCTCACCTTTCAAGAGCTCGATAAAATACGGAAAAGCTTCATCTACACTCTCTTGAATATGCTCCATGCCCGGATCGAATATCCCAAAGAGGAGCCTGAAAAAACCACAAATAAGGAAGAAAAAACTGAGCCCAATGAACCCAGTCAGTCTGGAGATCAACAACCAGTATAATCGGCTGGAATCACCGGAAGCGGCAACCATCGCACTTTTCGAAGCCATCATGGAGTCGGGAAAGTTCCCGATCGGCGCAGGTGAACTGTCCATAGCTTTTGTGGACGATGCAACGATTGCAGCGGTTCACGGCGACTTCATGGACGATCCGACGCCGACGGACGTCATTACCTTCCCGGCAGATACCACCATGGAATCGGCCGGAGAGATCATTGTCTCCGTGGATCATGCCCAAGTGCGGGCCGCGGAACTCGGCGAGCCATTCAGCCGGGAGCTCTCACTCTACCTCATCCACGGCTGGCTTCACCTGGCCGGCTACGACGACCGCAACGAAGACGATCGCTACAAAATGAGAGCGGCAGAAAAAGTAGCGCTTGAACTTTTAAGGACTAGCGAGAAGGTACCTGAGTATTATTTGCAAAACCACGCATGACTAAGCCCAAGCAAGAACCCAAAGTCCCCATTACCCCGCCTGATCAATGGGTGGAGCAATACGGCGACTATCTTTACGGGTTTGCCATGTCACGCCTGAGGAACCCGGAAGCCGCCTCCGATTGCGTCCAGGATACGTTTTTAGCCGGAATCAAGGCACTTGACCGCTTCGACGGAAGCCGTGACATCAAATTCTGGCTGCGGGGAATCATGCGTAACAAGATCGTCGACCAAATCCGCAAGTCCGTCAAAGAGAACAAGGTCGACATCGACAAAGAGGACGAGGCCCTTCTGGAGAGTTTCTGGTTCAAATACAGCGGTATCGCCACCACCAATCCGGATCCCTGGGAGTTTAACCCGAGAAAATTCTACGATAATGGCGAATTTTGGAAAGTTTTTGAGAAGTGCATCGATCAGGTTAAGGATCCGGCACGACAGGCCTTCGTTTTGCGGGTTCTCGAAGATCAAACCACCGAAGAAGTCTGTAAGGTGATGGACATCACACCGAACTATCTGTGGGTGCTCCTCCATCGGGCACGCGCACAACTCAAAATTTTACTCGAACAGAACTGGTTAAATTCAGACAACAAGTAACTTTCTTCCAATGCTCACCTGCAAGCAAGTATCCAACGCACTATCCAAGGAAGATTACGACAATCTTCCACCCTTACGGCGTTTTTTCCTGAAGCTGCACGTTAAACTCTGCATTTTCTGCGGTAAGTTTAACAAGCAAGTCATGGATTCTCAGGATATGTGCCGCTGCTATCGTGAGCACGAGGATGAGCTCAACGAAGAGCGCCCCAAGATGGACGAGAGTAAAAAAGAGGAGCTTAAAAAGTTGCTCGTCTCCCAATCCAGGGATCAGGCGTAAGGCAACTTTCCGCGTTCATTCGCCTGCGCTCAGCTCGCAGGCGTTTAAAAGCTGGCCCACGTGCGCTCCCACAACGCACTTTGTCGCTACACTTTCAGGATGTCAGTTATCCGTTTTGCCGTGCTTCCTGCCGTGCGCCTTCTTCAGCCGTATAAATCCGAGTGAGAGCTTGCTCCCAAAACCTCGCGCATTAATGTTCATTCCATGGATAAATGTGATACCCCCGCCTGCCAATCCGCCCGTGAGATCTTTGAGGAACTGGAAGAATATTATGACGATCACAATCTGTACTTCCAAACCATAGGCTCCGTTTTGGAAGCAGCTAGTTTGTTGGAGATGCCCCACCAACTGAAGCTCATTTTGTCGCAACCGAAAAATGAGGTTATGGTGCATTGTCCCGTACAAATGGACGACGGGACTTGGCAGCTTTTCAAAGGTTATCGCGTGCAACATAATAATGTGCTTGGTCCCTATAAAGGTGGCATCCGTTACCATGAAGAGGTCAAACTCGACGAAGTGAAAACCCTGGCATTGCTCATGACCATGAAATGCGCACTCGCTCGTCTGCCGTATGGCGGAGCCAAGGGTGCGCTCAAGATCAACCCGCGATCAGTAAGCCAGAAAGAATTGGAACGGGTCACTCGGCGGCTCACGGCGGCACTGGGCAATAACATCGGACCGGATTATGACATTCCGGCACCGGACGTCGGCACCAACGCCCAGACTATGGCGTGGATGGCAGACACTTACATCAACTTTGCCGAATCCTCCACCAAAGTTACGGCGCGCGGCATTGTTACCGGAAAGCCACTTGAATTTGGTGGCTCCGCCGGCCGTGAAAAGGCCACAGGACAAGGTTTGGTTTACGTTCTGGAAACGCTGCTCCCCGGAATCGGGATCGATTTGTCGGCACAAAGCTTTAGTTTAATCGGCTACGGTAATGTCGGTTCCTGGACCGCACGTCTTTTACAGGCCAAGGGTTCAGAATTACGAGCCGTTCTGGATCACACGGGGGCGATTTTTAGCGAGGCCGGTATCAATGCCGAAAAGCTGGCCACCTACGTGCAGGAAACCGGAGGTGTCACTGGCTATCCCGACGCTCAGAAAATCTCCGAAGATGAATTTTATTCAACTCCGGTCGACCTTTTCATACCGGCAGCTTTGGAACAAATGGTCGATCTCGAGCATGCCAAAAAGATCCAGTGCCGGGTTCTGGTCGAAGCGGCCAACGCACCGACCACGCCCAACGCCGAGCGCCATCTATTGGACAAGGGGATTGAGGTACTCCCGGCGATCCTTTGCAATGCTGGCGGCGTCACTGTGAGCTATTTCGAATGGAAGCAGAACCGCCAGTCCGAGACCTGGGATGAAACCCTCGTGGACAAGCGGTTGAAAAAAGTCATGCGCCGGTCGGCGGAACTTGTTCTGGAAACAGCCGTAGAACTTGACTGCAATATGCGGATGGCCTCCTACGCAGCCGCTTTAAAACGTATTGGAAAAGTCTATGCCATGCGCGGTGTCTTTCCTTAATTCTTTAGCGGCACTGCCTCCCCCCCTATTAATGGACGCATGAAAATAGTCGTATTTAAGCCGATCTACCAGGAGCGTGTCTGGGGCGGACGTAATTTGGAACATAAATTAGGCCGTGAGCTCCCCGATGATAAAGTTGTCGGGGAGAGTTGGGAGATCGTGGATCGACCGGAAGCACAATCGACCACCGGAGAAGGGCAAACGCTTCGCAATCTGATTGAGAACAACCCCGAGAGCATCATGGGCAAAGGCTGGTCCCCGGATCGCCCCTTCCCTATCCTCGTAAAATGGCTGGATTGTCAGGAAAAACTCAGTCTTCAAGTGCATCCCCCAAAGGCGATCGCAGCCGACTTGGGAGGTGAACCGAAAACAGAAAATTGGTATATCGCCGATGCCGAGCCACGGGCCACGTTGATGGCGGGACTGAAAAGGGGGGTCACCAAAGCGGCATTTGAACAGGCACTAAAAAAGAATGCTCTGGAACCACTGCTGCACAGCATCTCGGTAACAACTGGCGAATCCATCTTTATCCCCAGCGGTCGCCTCCATGCCATTGGCGGCGGCAACCTGATTCTGGAGATTCAACAAAACTCGGATACCACCTACAGGGTTTACGACTGGGGCCGTGTCGGGCTCGACGGTAAACCACGCCAGCTTCATGTTGAAGAGTCGCTGCAAAGTACTGACTTTGAGGATTTTGAACCGGAGACCCTCAAGCCTACCGGACAGTCCCAGGTGCTGGCAGAATGCGATGTTTTCAAGCTACGCAAGGAAGTCCTCACCACGGGTGAAACCCTCTCTTTCCCCGGGGTTTCGCCGACAATTCTTAGTATACTTGGTGGAAGCCTGACGGGTAGTGACGGATCGATCCTTCAGCGCGGGGACAATGCCCTGCTTCCCGCTGCCGGAAACTTCACGTTCAACGCGGCCGGGGAAACCGAACTCCTCGTGACTTCTGATTTCAGCTCATAAAGCCGAAATCTATGGGTTAACCATTTATGCAGGGGAGCAATGTGTGTACTCCCCTGCTGAGTCTTGCCGAAGTCAGCTCAACTAGCTCTTTAAAGCTGTATGAGCAAACTCTGCAAAATTAACGTGCATTTACGCCCATCCACGGTTCTTTCTTCAAATCACGGAAAAACTCATACAAATTCAGAATCATGGAAACCCAAGTCTTTAAAGATATCACCGATTGCGCCGATCAGGTCGCTGAGTTTCAAAAGGCCGTCGCCGAGCGCGAGCCGGTCGTGCACAAGGGCATCTGTGGCTTCGATGGGTTTATCGACACTTTCATTACCATGAAGCAGCCGGCGACTATGGCGGAATTCGGGCCCAAGGTTGAAAAAGCTGCCGGTATCGCCGCTTCCTATGAGTCCGAACACAAGGGCGATAAATTCGGCGGCAACGGGCCGCTGATCGCCTCGGCGCTGAGCGATATTTTTTCCAACCGGATCGACATCACTTATATCGGCGCGATGGGAGCCGACGAAGTCCTGCCAATTTACCAGGAAGCACTGGAAAACAAAATACAAAAGCTCTACACTCTCGCCCATCCGGCCCACAGCGACTGCCTCGAATTTGAGGACGGTAAAGTCATGCTCTGCGACATGCGCAGCTGCGCAGAAATTACCTGGGACCGCCTGATTGAAAAGGTCGGCTCGGATACACTTTCCGATCTGCTAAAGGAAAGTCGTTTCATCGGCGCGGTAAACTGGGGCAAACTCCCCTACGTAGGCGAGATCTGGACCAATCTGGCCAGGCAGCTCGGCGAAATCGGTGTGCCGCCAAAAGAGGTGGCCTTCTTCATGGATCTGGCCGAGTTCGAGGCGCGCCCCATGGAGGATCGCAAAGAACTGCTGGAATTACTGCCAGCCATTACAGAGCAGTGCCACAGCATGCTCAGTTTCAACCTGAAAGAAGCCTGGCAGATGGCCGATAGCTTCGATGGCGATTTTCACGGCAAGAAGGACCCCGAATCGGTCGCGGAACTGGCTGTTTTCCTGAGAGAAAAGATCGATGTGGACCGCATTATTATTCACCCCAACGACGGTGCCGCCTGCGCCTCGGCCGACGGATGTACTTATCTGCCCGGTCCTTACTGCAAGAAACCACTGATTTCCACGGGTGCGGGTGATAATTTTGGAGCCGGTTGTATTGCTGCCTGCCTGGAAGGCTTCGATAATCTCGGCATCCTTATCGCAGGCAACTGTGCCAGCGGCCATTACGTCCGGTCGGGCAACTCCGCTTCCTTTCAGAATATGAGTCGTCTGCTCGACTACTGGCTCGAAGGTAACGTGCCCGAGCGACTGTAGTCCCCGAGTGGGACTGTTAACAGTTCTGGACGATAGGGTCTTCTTGAATTTTGCCGGAACGAGACCTCTCCTACACTCTATTACTCCGAAAAGTTCAAGGTCAGTGATGAGCTTACGAGCGTAAAATACAGAGTAAATCTTATCGACAAGCTGAGTCGTTGAATTGAATTTTCAAAGCTTATGCTCGCAATCCGGCAGTTCTTAAAATTTTTCTACGCAGCGCTGTTTTTCTTCTCTTTTACGTCTGCTGCCGGCGCATCAGAACCCCCGAACTTTCTTCACAGCATCCCCCTGGAATCGGGTTGGGAATATCGCTGGGGCGACTCGCCTTTTGATGGCGTCATGCCACTGTGGACGGTCAACCCCAGTGAGGATGACTGGAAGCCAATCGATTTCCCCTCAGACCCCCCGGAGCGTGAGGGCCGGACGAATGCCTGGTTTCGTGTTCAACTGCCTGACACCGTCGAATTGGGTCAATCACTCTACATTTACAGTATCGATCTGATCGCCGAGGTTTATCTGGATGGAGTGCGCATTTACCGCTACGGCACATTCGAAGAAGACGGCACAGGCCGATTTGAAGGCTGGCCCTGGCATTTGATTCACTTGCCGGACGATTATCCGGGCAAATACCTATATTTCCGGGTTTATTCGGACTATCCCGATATCGGGCTATGGGGTCAGGTGCGTCTGGGATCCGAATACGGACACATTCAGGCAATCATTCATCGTGATATCTTTCCTTTCACGGTGGGCTTGGCACTTTTGTCTGTCGCAGTCGGCTGCCTGCTTTTGGGTATTATTCTCCGATCACCGACCAGCCTCCTGCTTTCGCTACTATTTTTCAACCTGGGCCAGATTCCCATTCTGGAATCCCAGTTAAAGCAATTGGTTCTTTTCGCACCGGTATTCTGGCAATATTTCGCCGCCGGTAGCTACTTCCTTCTACCAGTGAGTATTGCCGCGGTGGCTCACTTTCTTTTCGGGCGGGGGCTCTGGCGGACACACCAGATAGTCTGGATACTTCATTTATTCTATCTGGTCGGCGCCCTTTCATTATCGGCCTCAGGTCTGGTCAACCTTTCCTCAACCTACATTTACTTCGATTGTCTGAGCCTGTTCAGTCTGCTGGCAGTCGCTTTGTCCATGAGTGTCCTCGCGCGAGGGAGTACGCTCAATAAACGTATTTTTGCCGGGGGTTGCTGGGGCATTTACCTCGTCCTGCTTTATAATGGACTAACCGCTCACGGCTTCCTTCCCTGGGCGCATCGGTCGGAATATTTAGGCCCTCTCATTCTCCTGATAGGTTTTCTGACAATTTTGCTCAGGAGATATTTCGACCTCAAAGTCAGTCTGCGGGAGCGGACCAAGGAACTGAAGGAACTCAACGAAAACCTCGAAGCCCGGATTGATGAACGCACGCGCGAACTGATGGAGAGCAACCGTACCAAGGATCGATTCCTGGCGATCATCGGGCATGACTTGCGCGGGCCTATCGGCGCCTTTGCTTATCTTTTGGATGAGTATGCACAGGAGTCCGAGGACATCCCGGCCGAGGACTTACCCTCTCTGCGGGACAGCGCCAACGAAGTTCATCAGCTTTTGGAAAACCTGCTACTGTGGGCGAACAGCCAGGAGGGGCAAGTCTCGGCCAAGAAAACAACCGCCCGGTTGCTGCCCCTTGCCGAAAAAGCATACCGGCAAATACGCGGCCCTGCCGAACACAAGGGCGTCACGGTCACACTTGAAATCCCTTCCGAATTCTATGTGCACGTCGATCAGGAAATGATCATCACGGTGCTCCGCAACTTATTGGCCAATGCTGTCAAATTCACCCACCCAGGTGGCTCAGTACAGATCATAACTCAAAAGGTAGGCGATAAAATACACGTCGCTTGTGTGGATAACGGTGTCGGCATGTCCAAGCAGCAACTTCAGGCATTTGTTACCGGCGAAAACTCCGCAGACACACAACTCGGAACCAAAGGAGAACAAGGCACCGGATTAGGCCTGGTCATCTGCCGTGAGTTCATCCGCCTGCACGGCAGTCAACTGACTGCCGAAAGCGCTCCCGACACAGGCACAACCCTGCGCTTTGAGTTGCCCACCATCGGATAAGCTAGCCTGCAAGCGTCAATCCAGACTCACCTGAAGCAGACCATCGAGACAAAAGCCACCACAGCAGGTACCGGTGGTTGCTATCAACTGTGGAGAACTGCTAACAATAAGTACACGCCCTGACGCCGACGCATGAGCCCAAAAAGCATCAACCTCATTCAAGTAAAAATTGCTGTCCTTATTTGGGGAGGGACGGCCATGTTTGCCAAGGGGATCCAGCTTTCCGTTCTGGATATTACCTGTATGCGGTCGCTCGTTGCTGCGGCGGCGTTGATTGTATTCATCCGGCTGAGAGGCCGATCGGCAGCCGTAAAATCCCGAAAGGACTTTGGACTCATGCTCGCGCTGGGCTTGTTCCTCTGTCTGCACTGGCTGACGTATTTCCAGGCACTCAAAATCTCCACCGCTGCCGTTGCCATCCTTTCGCTGCACACCTACCCTGTGGTTACGGCTATGATCGAACCGCTTTTGTTCCGCGAGAAATTCAAAAAAGCCGACGTCTTGCTGGCCGTGGCAGTTTTCTCCGGGGTGGTGATTATGATGCCTGAAATCAACCTTTCAAACACCACCACCCAGGGAATTCTACTGGGGATTGTCTCGGGTCTGTTATTCATGTCACGCAATCTGATGATTCGCAAAATGGTTCAGACCTATTCGAGCTCGACCCTTATGTTCTGGCAAACCCTGGTCACCGGTGCCGTACTTGCGCCGTTCCTGTTCGTCTTCGATGGCTCATCATACACCACCGAGTCCGTCATCCTACTCCTGCTTTTGGGGACTGTCTTTACGGCAGTCCCACAAACCCTTTTTTCTTCCGGGCTGAAAAACCTCAGCGCCAAGACCGTGGGTATACTCGCCACTCTACTGCCATTCTATGCCGCGACATTCGGCTTCCTCATCCATGACGAAAGGGTAACGACAAGAACCGTGGTTGGCGGTGTGCTTATATTGATCGGAGTCGTCTATGAGACCATTAAACACTCCACTGATGGACCAAATGCACAAAAGCAAACGACGCCCTCGGCCTGACCTGCATCGAAATATAATCGGATTAGCGGCTTCTTCGCAGCTGGTCCGGTTGCCTGCGGCACCGGTCTTGCCGCAAGCTCGGAACAAATACTCGCTCTCCAGCGACACAACTCCCAGTCTGGCTTGCCCGGGCGTAGAAGCGCTTGCACTTGTGGGGTCCGGCTCCTCTTCGATACGCCGGGACAGGCTTCATCCGCCGGAACAAGTTCCGGACGAAGCCTGGTCGGGATGACAGGATTGCTTCGCCATCTACATGTTTTCCGGGCGGCACATCCGTGCCTGAAAACATTCCGTTAAACCTGCTTGTTCGCAGCTTCAAAGTCTCTGTCCTCCAGCGACCACAGCACAGCAGTGGTCGGGATGACAGGATTTGAACCTGCGACCTCCTCGTCCCGAACGAGGCGCGCTACCAGGCTGCGCTACATCCCGCAAATATGCGCAAAGCAGAGTTTGTCGTGGGGCAAATGTCAATACCCACGTCTGGATCGATGCCCAATTCAGCTCAAAGAGGGCATCTGCGTTTAAGCCTCTTGATACTCTAGCTTGAATATCTTGACCAGATCTTCGGTCTTCACCGGCTTGACCACGTAATTCGTGACTTCCGAATATTCTTTCGCCCGTTTCATGTCGGCCTCGTCGACGGATGAACTGACCATGTAGATCGTGATCTTTCGGGGGATATCCAATTCCCGGAACTTCTCCAGAAAGCTCCAACCATCCATCACGGGCATATTGATATCGAGCAGGATAACTTCCGGCAAATCTCCGTTTTCCGAAAGTAATTTGCGGAAGCCGTCGATTGCGACCTTACCGTTGGAATAGATGACAACCTGATCACAAAGCTTTTTAGCAAGAATCATCCGCTTCGTGATGAAAACATAGGTTTCGTCGTCATCGATAATGCAGGCGGTATCTATGGGTTTACTCATAAAGTGGCAGGTTAATCTTCTTCAGCTTGTGACGTAAAGTTGACGGTGAATTTTGTACCTCTCCCGGCGACATCTCCACCGACCAGAATCAAACAAGACACCAAGCAACTTCGTTTTATCCAAGATCGACTTAACGATTTTTTTTAACAACAGGCCCGTTTCAGCTTACCCGGTCGCCATTACCCAGGCAGATTCTCTGATTATTCTAACTGTCCTCGCTGGAAAACTTTAATGCATCGCTCCGTACAAACTGGGCCTTGTAGCGGGTTTGTTTCTTGTCTTCCTTACCTTTCGCAAGGCGATCCACCCACCTCACCGTCCGTTGCACGATTTTTGAAGAATCCCAATAAAGATGGGGCACCCTGGGCTGATACCAGTCAAATATAGGGTGATACTCCATGCAGATGCGGACGACCTTGCGGTGCTCAATCCCCCGCCGGTAAACGAGATAATTTTGCACAATGTGATAGAGCGTTATTTCGTCCACAAAGATTGCATCGGGCGGAGTCACCTTGAACAGGCTGTCCAGACATCTGGTAAATCCGCCCGGATCGTTTGGCCAGACCGGCAGGTTGTAGGAACCCAATGACAAATCCAGGAGTTCCAGCTCTTCGAGAAAAGCCGCCTCCAGAGGCCGCAATTTCCCTCGCAATTGCTCCTCTCTGGAGAGCATCACGATTCGCTCGAGACCCTTACCATGCAGCCAGCGTATGGCCTCGCGCATCGCCGGAATCTTGTCCGGCCCCACGCCGGCTATCGGCAGGTCCGCCATCGCTCCGTAGAAGGCGAAAGTCGGCAGAATTTTGCGGACCCGCCCCAGGATCGGATTGGAGCCTGCCAGAACAATGCAGGCGCCCGCATTGGACCTTTTAACCATCGCTGCGACCGCATCCGGATCGTGCTTGAGCTCCATCAACGTCTTCGGTGCGAAAATCACTTCGTGTCCCGCTGAATTCAGCCGATGCTGCAGAACCAGCATATGATGACTCACTTCGTCGTCGCGGTCGTAAAGAATAATAAGCACCCGCAGGTTTTTAGCGGTCACCAGTTCTTTCTTTGAAATACGGCGACGCTTGCCAGCACCCTGAGGCTCCAGGACCCCATCCTTTTCCAGTAACCGTAGCGCCCGCTCCAATGTACTGCCGTTAACGCTCAATTCCTTCGCCAGGGCATTTCGTCCCGGCAAAACCTCCGACCATCGTCCCTCTTTAATCTGGTCCGCTAAGTAAGCAGCGAGTTGCTCGACAACTGACGACGATTTAAACATGCCTGAAGCTGATTTAATTTGAGACAAGTCGTCAAAAGAAAAGATACTGGCCGATGCCACAAAAGATCGAATTCCGGGTAGAATTTGTTGTTGCTGACCGCGAAACAGAAGCTTGCCTGAAAAGCATTCTCAACGGCCTTCGATTCGGAAACGTTTTATCCCGCAACACGACACCCCGGCACAAAATAGCCCCCTCTCCCTCTTGACCGACCCAGCTTCATGCCAAGCGGGTTCAACCCTCACACGCGGCGGTTGAAGCCGCCAAAAAGCAAATTCCTATCAGTTTGCCAGAACTAAAATGGGCACTCATTGTGAATGACCGGTATCGACAAACTGCACTTTGTCTGACCTTATAAATTTCCTATAAATGAATTCCTCACCCCGCATTTTCCTTAAAGCCTGACTCTGTTTGCTGGCATTCGTTTCATCCATAGCCAGCCAGCTCTCCGCTGCGGAGTTGACCTCATCCTTCCCGAAAGATCCACCGCCACTCTCACTGGAGGCCCGGCTCGGTCGACCTTTTGGCGATAATGCCGTCTTTCAACAGGGCATGCCGATTCCAGTCTGGGGATGGACCCTGGAAGGTGCGGATGTCACGGTGACCTTCGACGGACAGAAGCGCACGACCCGGGCCGGTGCCGATGGACGATGGGAAGTAAGCTTCGATCCTCTTCCCGCCGACCAGCTAAAGTCAGTCAACGATTCGCCGCGCGGACGCAGCTTGACTGTTGAAACAGAATCCGGAGGCAAGCGAGCCACCACGACCTGCTCCGATATCCTGATCGGCGAAGTCTGGCTCTGCTCGGGGCAATCGAACATGACAGTAAAATATAGCTGGCGGGGAACAAACCTGGATGCCGACCGCCCCGCCCTGCGTTTCCTTGAGACTGACTGGACTGTTAGCTCAAGCAGTACCTGCGGCCAATGCTACAGCATTCCCTATGTATTCGCACATCGACTGCTCGGCGAGCTGCTGGTGCCGATTGGCGTCATGAATGCCGCGGTTGCGGGTACCGGAATAGAAGGCTGGTGGTATGTTCCGGAAGGTGGGCCCATGCCCGATACCAAGTATCAGAACTTCATCCCGAAGATCAGACCACTCATCGGTCATGCCATGCGCGGCACGCTCTGGTATCAGGGAGAAGCGAATGTCAAAAAGGGTAAAGACTACCTGCCGATGCTCGAGCGGTTAATTGAAGGCTGGCGTGAGGCTTGGGGTCAGGGCGACTTCCCTTTCTACATCGTGCAACTTGCTTCAATGGGCGAGACAAAGACCGACAACCCGGGAATGGGTGACGGACGCGCCGCCATTCGAAACGCGCAACTTGAAGCACTCACCACCATTCCAAATACCGGGCTCGCGGTCACGATCGACATCGGCGAAAAGAGAGAGCACCCGAGAAATAAGTACGACGTGGGCCTGCGCCTGGCCGCCTGGGCCTTGCACCATACCTATGGCAAACAGGAGGTCGTCCCCAGTGGTCCGATCTACAAAAGCCATGAAATTGAAGGCCGTGTGGTCCGGGTGAAATTTGATTACGCTGAGAGTGGCCTGATGATTGCCAGGAAGGAGGGCTACGAGCCACCGGTTCCCACACCGGATGCCGAAGTCCCCTGGCTCTCGTTACAAGCAAAGGACGGTAGCTGGCACTGGGCCGAAGCTCGTATTGACGGCTCCGACCTGCTTGTCGCCTCCAAGGATGTTATGGAACCGATCGCAGTTCGCTACGCCTACACCCAGCATCCGGTCGGATTTAACCTCTACAACAAGGACGGTCTTCCCGTTGTCCCCTTCAGCACCAGCGGGTATTAAATGCCAAATAGATGTTGCAAGAGTCCTGCAGGAGAGGGTTTACCCCTCGACTGCAGGAACATCGAGACAAGCTTAGTCAAGCGACATGCGACCAAACCCCGGTGTTGCCAGTTCAAGGCCTAACGCTTTATGACAAATTTATTCAGCCAGCGCGACTACCCTTCGTTGCCAGCATGAGTACCTGCGACAGCGGGCAGAAACAACTCAATACAGTGGGTCCGTCCGCGCTGACCATGCTTAACCCCCATCCCGGCCGGCTGACGGCG
The DNA here is from genome assembly GCF_003185655.1 of Coraliomargarita sinensis. Taxonomy (NCBI): domain Bacteria; kingdom Pseudomonadati; phylum Verrucomicrobiota; class Opitutia; order Puniceicoccales; family Coraliomargaritaceae; genus Coraliomargarita; species Coraliomargarita sinensis. Next base: position 171,131 of record NZ_QHJQ01000006.1, read on the forward strand.
CCATAAGCAAATTCCTATCCGTTAAAGCTCCTGCTTCGTTCGACTGCGCCGAACGAAGCCGGACAAGTCGCCATCTACATGTTATCCGAGCGGAACATCCGTTCCTGAAAACATTTCGTTGAACCTGCGACCTCCTCGTCCCGAACGAGGCGCGCTACCAGGCTGCGCTACATCCCGCAAATATGCGCAAAGCAGAGTTTGTCGTGGGGCAAATGTCAATACCCACGTCTGGATCGATGCCCAATTCAGCTCAAAGAGGGCATCTGCGTTTAAGCCTCTTGATACTCTAGCTTGAATATCTTGACCAGATCTTCGGTCTTCACCGGCTTGACCACGTAATTCGTGACTTCCGAATATTCTTTCGCCCGTTTCATGTCGGCCTCGTCGACGGATGAACTGACCATGTAGATCGTGATCTTTCGGGGGATATCCAATTCCCGGAACTTCTCCAGAAAGCTCCAACCATCCATCACGGGCATATTGATATCGAGCAGGATAACTTCCGGCAAATCTCCGTTTTCCGAAAGTAATTTGCGGAAGCCGTCGATTGCGACCTTACCGTTGGAATAGATGACAACCTGATCACAAAGCTTTTTAGCAAGAATCATCCGCTTCGTGATGAAAACATAGGTTTCGTCGTCATCGATAATGCAGGCGGTATCTATGGGTTTACTCATAAAGTGGCAGGTTAATCATCTTCAGCCTTTGACGCAAAGTTGACGGTAAATTTTGTACCTCTCCCGGGCTCGCTTGTCACCTGAATTGTGCCCCCCAACGCTTCGACCTGGTTTTTTACAAGAAATAAACCCACTCCGCGTGCATCTTTGTTATTGTGAAAGGTTTTGTAGAGCCCGAACAAGCGACTCCCGTGCTCTTCAAGATCAATCCCCAGACCATTGTCTTCGAATTCCAGAAACTTCCTTCCTCCTGAAGACCCGGTCTTAACACGCATGGACAAGGTACGATCCGGACATCTGTATTTAAGGGCGTTGGTAGTAAGGTTCAGTAGTATACTTTCAAGGTATGCCGGCACGTAGGGTATGGCAGGCAAGGCTTCAAAATCAATGTCCATTCTCGCACCGATTTCCCTGATTTCTCCATCAAGTGTCGTCAGCACCTTGTGCATGAAATCTTCAAATCGGACGTCGACCAGCGCCTGCTGAGTATCGGTCTGAATGCGTACAACTTCGGTCAGGTGCTCGACAGTCTCAAAGAGCTGCTTGGCGTTTTTGGACAAATGCTCCACCACTGCTTCGCGCCCTTCCCCATTTTCGTGGGCAAACATATCAACCAGCGCGACCATATTGCCCGTGTGCGAACGAAGGTTGTGTGAAACGATGTGAGCAAAACTGAGCAGGCGGTTATTCTGGGCGGACAGGACTTCAATTGTATCGATCTTGTTCTGCTCGAGTTGCTTGCGATCGCTTATATCAATCCAGGAACCAACCATACGCGTCGCCTCGCCAGAATCATCGAATTTGGCGATACCGCTGGTCTCAAACCAGACATAACCTTTATCCTTGTGCCGCATTCGCACATCCAGGCGGTATGGTAGATGTTTTTCAAAATGATCCTTTACCGCCTGCTCTACCCTCGGGACATCATCCGGGTGAAGTAGTTTTTTGAAGGCCGGATACCCGCACCCGATCTCTTCTGCCTCATACCCCACCATCTGGTAGCAGTAAGGCGACCACCAGTCCTTGCTCTCCTTGATCGCCCAATCCCAGATGCCCGCATTAATCCCGGCCGCCACAAGCTCCAATTGCTCGTTGCGGGCAATCAATTTCTGCTCGGTCTCGACCAGGTCAGTCACATTCACGTGGCATCCCACGATACGGAGAGGTTGCCCCGCATCATCCCATTCAATCACCCGGCCACGACAAATCACGTGCACGGTATGGCCGTCTTTATGGTGGTAGCGGACGGTCTGGTCGAATGGATGTTCACCACGTGTGGCCACATGCTTGTCAAAGTTTGCTTCCACAATGGGCAGGTCCTCCTCAAAGATGACCTGTCTCCATCCCCACTCTAATCTTGCGAATTCCTCATCCGAATACCCAAACATCGACTTGAAAGCGGGGCTAAAGTATTCTTCACCCTCCTTGATGCTCCAGTCCCAGTAACCGGCAAACGAATCCTCCAGAATGGTATCGAGAATCTCCTGCTGTTGTTCCACGGCACGAATTTTCTCCGCCTCAAGCTCGGACCTTGTTTTCTCCAGCTCATTACGGGCTGCCTCCTCCGTCTTCATCGCCAAGAGACGTTTGATGACAGGAATCAATGCAATCGCGGTCGCGGCTGAAACAATGGCGGTCATCACCTTCAATAAGCCGAGCAAGCGGTAGGCAGGCCACCAGAATATGACGGCCTCCATCAGGTGGGTCAGCCCGCAAGAAAGAATAAACAGGCTGAACATGAACCACATCCAAGGGTATGGAATTTTCCCGCGATGACTCCGGAGAAAAATCAGTATGACCACCGGGATCGACGTGTAGGCCAGCCAGATGACGAAGTCAGCGATGATATGCGACCATCCGAGCGCCTCCGACCAGTTCCCACAAAACCAGCGGGCGGGGAAATCCTCCGTGCTGAACAAGTTCTGCCAGTAGGATTGAGCCCCGAGTTGTGCGGTTAATAACAGCCCGAGTATCAGGAATTTAAACAGATATCGAAAAGTCGCTGAACTGGCGCAACCGGGCATCATGAAAAACTCTGAATTAATCCGATTAATTCAAGCCAAGAAGTAAAAGAAAAAAGCCGGACACGTAAGCACTAAATGAATACAGCAATCAGCGGATCAAACTGTTTCCTGTCATCGCGGCAGGCTGTTCCAATTGCATCAACTGAAGAATTGTCGGCGCGATGTCGCCCAAAGCACCGCCATCGGCCAGCTCGGCTCCTTTGTGGGCCTCGCTGTAAATAACAACCTCCACGGGATTCAGGGTATGCGCGGTGTGAGGACCATCGGTCTCCTTGTTCCAGAGCTGATCCGAGTTCCCGTGGTCTGCGGTGATGACGGCTGAACCGCCGACCTCATCGATCGCCTCGAGCACATCACCCACACATTCATCGACCACTTCACATGCCTTGATACATGCCTCCAGAACCCCGGTGTGGCCGACCATATCAGGATTCGCGAAGTTGATGACCACCAGGCCATACTTACCGGACTTGATCGCCTCGATTGAAGCATCGCGGATTCCGTACGCTGACATTTCCGGCTTTTCATCATAAGTGGCGCAGTCTTTGCGACTGGGCACGAGTTCGCGGTCCTCTCCCGGGAACGGTTCCTCCCGATAGTCGTTGAAGAAGAAAGTAACATGCGGGAACTTCTCGGTTTCGGCGCAGCGGAATTGGGGAATACCTTTTTCCGAAACGTAAGCTCCAAGAATCCCGTCCATTTTCTCCGGTTTTTGGAATACAATGTTCGGACACAAGCCCTTCTGGTATTCACTGAGCGTGGCAAAAAAGACATCCAGTTTTTCGCCCCGGTCAAAGCCGTCGAAATCGTCTTGGATGAAAGCTCGGGTTAATTCGCGGGGGCGGTCGCCACGGAAATTGAAGAAGACGACCGAATCGCCACTTCGGATGGTTCCAACCGGTTGGCCGTCGGCATCGACGACGGCGGACGGCGGGCAAAACTCGTCCCCTTTGGTGCCTTCGGTTTCCGGCGCGTCATACTGCGCCTGCACCGCATCGACGGCGGAATTAAACGACTTTTCGATCTTACGTCCGGTCAAGCAGTCGTAAGCACGCTGCACTCGGTCCCAGCGATTGTCACGATCCATGGCCCAATAACGCCCCGAGACGGTGGCGATTTTTCCGATGCCGATCTCGTCCATTTTGGCTTCGGCCTGCTCGATAAAGCCCTTGCCGGAGAAAGGTCCGGTGTCACGGCCATCCGTGAAGGCATGCAAATAAACCGTCTCGACTCCCTCTTTTTTCGCCACTTCCAGCAGGCCGTATAAGTGGTCGAGCATGGAGTGGACCCCGGCATCGGAGACCAGTCCCATAAAATGAAGCGCACTGCCCTTTTCCTTCACGTTGCCAAAAGCCTTCTGCAGGGCGGGGCTATCTTTGACCGTCCCCTCGGCAATGCCTTTGTTAATGCGGACGATTTCCTGGTCCACCACACGACCGGCACCGATATTCTGGTGCCCAACCTCCGAATTACCCATGATCCCCTCCGGCAGCCCGACTGCCAGTCCGCAAGCTTTGATCTCGGTCCGAGGGTATTCGGCTGTCAGGCGGTCCGCTACAGGCGTATTGGCAAGCTTGACGGCATTATACTCGTCATAGGCGGCATCGTGATTTTCCCCCCAACCATCACGGATGATGAGGACGACAGGCTTTTGTTTTTCAGACATGATTGTGTGGCGGTTTTATACGGAATTAAAAGAGATATCCGAGTTGTGAGAATGCGGAGAGCGAGAGGACCGAAAAGTAGAGCAAGAGCAAGACCAGGCCCTCCCGGCGACTGACGACGTGTCCGGTTTTGAAAAACCAGAGTAAGAGCGTGGTCAACAATATGACGGCGGGAAATTCGACTTTGAAGAGAATCGGCTCCACCGGAAAAGGGACCAGCGTGGAAACGCAGCCCCCGATCAAAAGAAGGTTAAAGAGATTCGAACCGACAATGTTGCCCGCGCAAATATCGCTGTGGCCGGAACGTGCCGCAGCGACCGATGCAGCCAGTTCCGGGAGGCTCGTTCCGATCGCCACGATGGTCAGGCCGATCAGGGCATCACTTATGCCCATACGGCTGGCGAGTTCGACACTGCTGCCGACCAGAGTATCCGCTCCGAGCGCAAGAAGAGCCGCACCAAGGAAGACCAACCATGAGGCCTTCGCGACCGAGATATGCGAGGCTTCCTCGACTTCCTCCAGGAACTCCGCATTGACCGCATCCGGCTCGCTTCTGGCCCCGCGGATCACATAGGCGAGGTAAATAAACGTCAGTGTGAGAAGAACAATGCCCTCCCAGCGCGCGAAACCGCCAACAGCGAAGCAGGTAAACAATACCGTCACGCCGATCAGGATGGGCACTTCCCGCCGAATCAGGCGCAACTGGATCGCCATCGGTGCAATCAGGGCGGTCACCCCCAAAATCAGGCTGATATTGGCCACATTACTGCCGAGAATGTTCCCGATCGCCAGCCCCGGGCTCTCTTTGGCCGCCAGAAGCGAAGTCACCAGTTCGGGCATGGAAGTGGCCATCGAGACCACGGTGAGCCCGACAACCACCGGGTTGATTTTCAGGTTTACCGAGATGGCGGCAGCGCCCTGCGTCAGCCAATCACCACCAAAAGTCAGGCTGACCAGACCGATGACCAGAAAGGCAGACAGTAGCCAGACGGAAAAATCGGCGTATTGAAGATCTATGAATGCAAGCGGCATAACAGTTTAACGGGGCCATAGGTAGGGCCTTTAGCAAAAGTACCGCGAGACAATTCTGTGTGCTTGACTTGGTAAACCAAAAAACCACACTGCCGCGCTTTTCATCGGCCCCCGTCCCGCACAGATCATGGCTTCAGACCTCAAGGATACACTCAATCTACCACAAACGAAGTTCCCCATGCGGGGCAATTTGGTGGAGCGGGAGCCACAGCGAATCGACCATTGGAAATCCATCGATTTGTATGGAAAAATACAGGCCAAAAATGCAGAAGGGCAGGACTTTATTCTACACGACGGGCCTCCCTTCACCAATGGCGACTTGCACCTCGGCCACGCCCTGAACAAGACGCTCAAGGACAGCATTCTGCGCTTTAAATGGATGTGCGGCTACAACGCTCCCTACATTCCCGGCTGGGACAGCCACGGCTTGCCCATCGAGCAAAAAGTCTCCCGGGAGTTGCAGGATGCCGGCCGAAAAGACTATACCCCGCTGGAAGTGCGTGAAGCTTGCGCGGCCTTTGCCGATAAATTCCGCAAGATTCAGAGCGAGCAGTTCCAACGCCTTGGAGTCATGGCTGACTGGGCCAATGAATACTGGACCATTCATCCGAACTACGAGGCCGCCGAACTGGAGACCTTTGCCGACTTCGTCGAACAAGGTCTGGTTTATCGCAGCAAAAAGCCGGTTTACTGGTCGATCCCCTACACCACGGCGCTGGCAGAAGCGGAAATCGAATACCGCGACCACAAGAGCATCTCCATTTACGTCAAGCTGGCGCTCTCCTCCGAGGCCTGCCAAAAGCTGAATCTGCCCGAGGATGCGGCGGTACTGATTTGGACCACCACCCCGTGGACTCTACCGGCCAACCTTGCGGTGGCGGTACACCCGAATTTCGAATACAGCGCGATCAAGACGAACAAGGGCACACTTATCGTCGCCAGCGCGCTGGTTGAACAAGTGGTTTCGGAATGCGAACTGGACGATGTGGAAACACTGGTCACCTTCTCCGGCGCACAACTGGAAAAGCTCGAAGCCCGCCACCCCTTTATCGACCGCCCGTCCCCGATCCTCCTCGCAGAATATGTGACGACCGAAAGCGGCACGGGCTGTGTTCACACCGCACCGGGTCACGGTACGGAGGACTATATCACCGGCATCAACAACGGGCTGGAAGTCTACTGCCCGGTTGATGACCAGGGACGCTACGAGGACGACGGCCAGGTTCCTGCCGATCTGGTCGGACTTTCCGTCCTGGAAACAGGTGGCAAACCCTCTGAAGCCAATCTCGGCGTGCTCAAGATCATCGCCGCCAACGGGAGCATGATCGCCAAAAAGAAAATCGAGCACAGTTATCCGCATTGCTGGCGCTCAAAGACACCTGTGGTATTCCGGGCACTCGATCAGTGGTTTATCGCTCTGGATAAGAACGGCGACCGTCAGCGCGCACTCGATGCACTCAACAGCGTCAACTTCATCCCGGCCTGGGGCGAAAACCGCATCCGCGCGGCCGTCGAAAATCGACCGGACTGGTGTATCAGCCGCCAGCGTACCTGGGGCGTGCCCATCCCTGCGTTTTACGACGAGGACGGGCAATCCTACATTGATCCCGGAGTCATCCGTGCCATTGCGGCAAAAGTCGCCGTCAACGGGACTGACATTTGGTATAAACAGAGCGCCGCTGAAATCCTCGACGGCATCGAATTGCCTGATTCCTGGCCCGCGGCCGATCAGCTCAAGTGCGGGAGCGATACGCTCGACGTTTGGATCGATTCCGGTACCAGCCACCGCGCCGTCCTGCAAAAAAGGGACAACTTAAAATGGCCGGCCGACCTCTACCTTGAAGGTTCCGACCAGCATCGCGGCTGGTTCCAAAGCTCGCTCTGGACCGGCGTGATTGCCGACCGCGCGGCCCCCTACAAGAACCTGCTCACGCACGGCTTTATCGTTAAGGAAGACGGCACCAAGCTCTCCAAGAGCGACGGGGCCGCACGCCCGCTGGCCGAATGGATCAAGGGCTACGGTGCGGACGTCATTCGTCTGTGGATTTCCTCGCAGGACTACCGTGGTGACGTCCCGGTCTCCGACAAGATCGTCAAGAACGTCGCCAACAACTACCGAAACATCCGCAACACCCTGCGCTTTCAGATCGGAAATCTCCATGACTTCGATCCCAAGTCACAGGCCGTGCCGCTCGATCAGCTGAGCGCCCTCGACAAATGGGCCTTGAGCCGACTGGCCGAGCTGGTCCGAAATGTGACGGATGCCTACGAGGCCTATGAATTCCACCGCGCGTTCAAGGAATTTATCGACCCCTTCTGCTCGAACACGCTCTCCGCAACTTACCACGATATCCTTAAAGACCGGCTTTACACGCGCTCGCCCAACGACCCGCTGCGCCGCTCCTCACAGACGGCGATTCATATCATTTTCTCCGTTTTCACCCGGCTTATCGCACCGCTCCTCCCTTTCACTGCCGACGAAGCCTGGAGCTACGCCGCGGAGGACTGCGATTTCATCGACCAACCGATCGCTCTGACCGAATGGCCATCGGTCGATCCCGCCTGGGAAGACAAGGAAACGGCCGAAGATGTCACCGCACTCCGTAAATTCCTCGCCGAATCACTGAACGAGCCGCTTGAAGCCCTGAGGCAGAAGAAGGAAATCGGACAAAGCCTGGACGCAAAGGCAGTCATCTCCGGCTCCAGCAAGAACCCGGATTTCGCCCGCCTTCAAAAATATGAGAGCGACCTGCCGGAACTCTTTATTCTTTCCCAGGTCGTCTTGAACGAAATTCCCGGGGCGGCGGAAATCGAAATCGAGGTCACACATGCCGACGGCGTTCGCTGCCCACGCAGTTGGCGCTGGGTTCCGGAACTCGTCGAAACCAGCCAATGGGGACCGGTCTCACCACGCTGTGCCGCCGTCATCGAAGAAATCTCCCAATCTTTATAAACATTAAGCCACTCACCCATGCCAAAAAAGAAATCAACCGCTTCCAAGAAAAAGCCTGCCAAAAAAACCGTTAAGAAAGCGGTTAAGAAAACAGTGAAGAAATCTCCCGCCAAGCCCGCCAAGAAAGCGGCAAAGAAGCCGACCAAAAAATCGGCGAAGAAGGGCGTTAAGAAAACCGTCAAAAAGGCGTCCAATACAAGCCCGGCGAAAAAGAAAGCGGTCAGCAAAGCTCCTGCGAAAAAAGCATCCGGCAAGAAAGCCAAGGCTCCATTGAAAACGAAAGTGGCCGGCACATCGCCCAAGAGCGACGCGGATGACTCCAAAGGCACCCCCATCGTTTTCTCCCTCGATGATGTCGAGGAGTTGATGGCATCCAAGAAGAGCGAAAAGAAAAGCGAGAAAAAGACGCCGAAAAAGACGGCACAGAAGAAGCCGACTCCCCAGCCGAAGAAGGTCGTGGTTGAAGACCAGCCGGTTGAGCAGCGTAAATTGGGTGCCGCCTCACTGGCTGATATCCTCGGTTTCAACCCCGCCGAGAAGAAAAAGAATACCGACTTGAGCAGCGAAGAGGTACCGAAAAAATGGAAGAAATACTATAAGCTTCTCATCGAGCTGCGCGGGCACGTCAGAGATGAGCTCAATCTCCACACATCCGATACGCTCAAACATTCCTCGCGTGACGACTCGGGCGATCTTTCCAGCTATGGAAGTCATCAGGCCGATGCCGGTACGGACACCTTCGACCGTGACTTTGCCCTCAGCCTTGTTTCCAACGAACAAGAAGCGCTGAACGAGATCGAAGAAGCAATCCTGCGCATCAAGAACGGCACCTACGGAACCTGTGAAGTCACCGGCAAAGCCATACCCGCCGCGCGTCTGACTGCAGTTCCCTTCGCTCGCTTCTCGGTCGACGGTCAAGCCGAGTACGAGAAGAATATGCGCCGCAAGGTGGATCGTAGTGGCAACGCTGGCCTGTTCGGCGACGCCAGCGACGCGCCAAAGTTGGCTGCGAGTGATGACGACGAATAAAACCGACATATTCGGCCAGATCAGCACTTACAAGCTGCTGCTCATCACCGCTTCTGTCATTTTCCTTCTCGATCAGCTGTCGAAAGCCTGGATATTCAACAACCTGCCGCTCGACAGCTATTTTTACCCCGATTCGATACAGGTCATCGAGGGTTTCTTTTATATCGTCCACATCGGCAATGAAGGTGCGGCCTGGGGTATGCTCTCGGGGCAAAGTGGTTGGCTGGCGCTCTTTGCGCTACTGGCCCTCTTTGTGATCTACAAGGTCAGGCACTCCCTCGAGCTTCATCGCCGCATCATGCAGGTTTCTTTTGGTTTGTTGATCGGAGGTATTATCGGAAATCTGATCGACCGCTTGGTCCACGGTCATGTTATCGACTTTCTCGATTTCCATTTTCCATTCCAGATTCCCTGGATCATGCCAACGGGCCGCTACCCTTCCTTCAATATTGCCGACTGCGGCATCGTCGTTGGTGTCGTTATCTACATTGCCGTGAGCTTCTTCAGCCCGGCAAGCCCCGGGACAGACGAAAGCGAAGAGGGTAAGGCTTAACACACCTCAAGAAGCTGCTCGATCTTCGCCTTAAGCGCATCGATTTTCAGCGGCTTGGTGAGATAGCCGTTCATTCCCGCGGACAAGCAGCGTTCTTCATCGCCCGACATGGCGTTAGCGGTCAGAGCGACGATCTTGACATTCTTAAGCTCGTCACCCACCTCACCGGCGCGAATGGCTGCCGTGGCTTCGAGGCCGTCCATCACGGGCATTTGAAGGTCCATAAAAATAAGATCCGCCGGCTTATCTTTCAACTTCCGCAAAAGTTCCTCTCCGTTTTCGACCGCCTCTGACTTGATGCCCAAGCGCTTGAGCATCAAGGAAATGACTCTCTGATTGGCGAGGTTGTCTTCAGCTATGATTACTTCCAACCGAGACCGGTCCAAGCTTTCCTGGCTCCCGTTCTTCTGAGGAATTGGAGGCGCTGTTTCCTGCTTCGAGACCTCACCCACCCTCAGGCGGGTATAGAAACTTGAACCCTCACCGGGCAGACTGGTCGCCCAGATTTTACCGCCCATTGCCTCGGACAAGCGCTTGCAAATAGCGAGCCCCAGACCTGTGCCGCCATATTTTCGAGTGGTCGATGCGTCACCCTGGGAGAAAGGCTTAAAAAGGTTTTTGAGCTGCTCCCGCTCGATCCCGATCCCGGTGTCGCGGACCTCAAACTCAATTTCCATCATGTCGCCGGCATCCACTTCGGAGTGTAAGATAACGGACAACCGAACCTCTCCTTTTTCCGTAAACTTGATTGAGTTGGAGAGTAAATTAATCAGTACCTGCCGGATGCGCGTCTCATCACCCTTCAATTTGCGGGGCACATCCTCGGCAATATCAATTTCGAGGTGGACGCCCTTCTCCGCCGCCTGATTGAAAAACATGGCACTGAGATCGCGTATCATCGGCACCAGATTGAACTCACGCACCTCCAGGCTCAGGTTGCCGGTTTCAATTTTGGAAAAATCAAGGATGTCGTTAATCAGCGACATCAAGGTCTCACTGCTGGCCCGGATCGTATCGACATAATCTTTTTGCTCAGCATCCAAATCGGTATCTGTGAGCATCTCGACAAATCCGATGATACCGTTGAGCGGCGTTCTGATCTCATGACTCATGGTGGCCAGGAAGTCACTCTTGGCACGGTTGGCAAAATCAGCCTCGCGCGCAGACTGGCGGGCCTGCTCCAATACTTCATTCAGCCGGGTGTTGACTTGTTCCAACTCGTCGCGGGCCTGATCGGCATCCTCCATCATACTCAGGGCAATCTTGCGCCCTTCCTTCAACTCGTTTGCGCGATTGGTTAAGTCGAGATTGGCGGCAACCAGCTCCTTCTCAGCACGACGCCAGCGCTGCTCCGTCTCACTTCTTTCCCGGAGAACCCAACGCAAGGTTTGCAGAACTTTGTCAAATTCCTTGAGGTCGAAAGACTTAGCCATCAGCGCAGAACCCGTCGTATCATTACTGGCAAGCCGTTCATTCAACAGGTCGATGTTATTCTGCAAAATATTGACGAGATAGCGTGACGCCAGAAGTGGCACTGCGAAACCGACTGCGAGAAGCGCCGCTGCCAGTATCATGTTTTGTGTGAACTCTTTCTGAAGCGTATTCAGCCGCTCACTACGCATGAGCTCGATTTCATCGATCCGAGCCGCAGGATCAAAGCCCACTCGCTGAACCATACTGTTCAACTGCTCCATCAACTGGCCGCGCTCCACTATGTAGGCAGAGGCTTTTTCGGAGATCAGCCACCCAACCATGGTCAGGGCGAGAAGCCATGCCGGGCAGGCGGCATAAAGGTAAACCAACCGGTTCAGACTGCGTTTCGACTCCATCACGAGCCCCCCCCACTGTCTGTAAACCTGGCCATAGGTACATGGGTGTCCTCCGTATTCTGGTCAAACCGATAGCGGGGCTCTTGTCCGCTGTCTTTTAGAATTTGATTCACTTCTTCCTTTAACTCGAGAATACGCGTTTCACGCCGATACATGCCGCGGCGGAAGCGATCCAAATCTTTTCGGGCAATATCAACATCTTCCAGATCCTCGCGGTCAACCGATGGTGATACCAGAATCGCCATTTCCACCATGTGGGCATCTCTGTAGTATCTCGCGCTCACTTCCAGGGTGACCTGGCTCCCTTGCGCATCTTCGGCAACGACCAGATGGACATGGGGGGTAGCCCCCACTTGCTTGGCATCGCTCACAATTTTCTCCAACTTCGACGATGAGATACGAAGCAAATCGACAATTGAATTACCCCGCACGCTGAAATCGGCAGGAATCCGAAGCAGCTGTAAAAATCCGGGGCTGACCTTTTCGATCAACAGTGTTCCCGCGTCAAAATACGCCAGGCAAACCAGTGAGTGATCGTAATAATACTGGATACGCTTTTCCAGATTGGCGACTTCCGTGCGATGCTTCTCGCGGATCTCCTGATTGGAAGAAGTCAGTGAGCGTTCGCGGTAAACAAAAGCACCCAATGTAAACCCGCTGAGTACGGCAAAAACCGCTGCTTCCATCTGCAGCAGGCCTAAAGCCGAAAGGGTAAAAAATAACCCGATACCGGCAAAAAATCCGGAAAGAACAGTAACAGCCCATAAGCTGCCGATCTGTTCGTTGGTCACGTCGCGGGACATAGGTTCGGGTTTACTCGGTTAAACAAATGTAAAAGCCACAAATTTGCGCGCCAACGTAGCGCTGACAATGATTTTTCCGGCCATTTTACGGAAGCGTAATAACCGGCGCGTCGCTCCATAACTGATCCAGCTTGTAATAATCGCGCATTTCCTCGGTTTGCAGGTGTACCATAAAATCAAAGGCATCAATGACCAGCCAGCCACTGCCGATCTCCCGTTCCTGCCCGATCAGTTGTACCCCGGCCTCCTTGAGTTTTGCATCGAGAGTGGTTTTCAGCGCCTTGACGTGTGGCTCCGAGGTCGCGCTGACAAGAATCATGTAATCCGTAATCGATGACTTGCCACGAACGTCCAGCACTTTGATCGATTCCCCTTTCTTGTCTTCGATCGCGGCGATAGCGCAGCGCATTTCTTCTAATGTCTTCTTTCGGGTGAAATTTCTCTTATCTGGCATAGTGAAAAGGCATTAGGTATACAGGCCCTCTTCCCGAATGAAAGCTTCAACTGATTGTGGCAGCAGTCCAATTACGGACTCTCCATTCACAATTCGTTCCCGAATCGAGGTGGAGCTCTCTTCCATCAAAGGTGCATCAATTGTCTCGTATTTGAGCCCGGACACCCCCGGAGCAGACAACTGATACCCGGGCCGGGCCAAGACCAGAAAAGTAACCGCCTGCGCCAATTCTCTGATCGCATGCCAGCGGTCGAGTTGCTCGAGTTGATCGCCGCCAATGATCCAGTAGAGGTCCGCGTCCGGCATGCGCGCTTTGAACGCTTGTACCGTGTCCACGGTGTAACTGACCCCGCCACGTTTTAATTCCGAATCATCAATCACGAAGCCCGCCTCGCCGGCCAATGCGAGTTCGAGCATTTTAAGGCGCGCCGCATCGCTGGCGACGGGGCTGTGCGCTTTCAGCGGAGACTGGGCTGCCGGGATGAAAGCCACCCGGTCAAGAGATGCCTGCCTTCGGGCAGCACGGGCCACTTCCAAGTGCGCACGGTGCACCGGATCAAACGCACCTCCGTAGAGTGCGATCCGCGGCTTATGGGTTGCCTGATGCTCTTGAGTCGTCATTTACAAACAGAACACAGTGAGTTAAGACCCGCCCAATCACAAATGCAAACCGACCAGGATTCAGCCCAACATGTGCCACTCGGCCAAGCGCTCGAAGCATTACTCAAGACAGAGGATGCACGGGGCCCGTCAATCAGCGAAATCACGGGGGCCGTCGGCGAGAAAGGCTTTGGTCTGGTATTGATGGTGCTTTCCCTACCGAGTGCCCTGCCCGTTCCCGCACCGGGCTACAGCACCCCCTTCGGCATCGTGATCGGGCTTATCGCGTTGCAAATGATACTCGGCCGGCAAGCTCTCTGGATTCCGGAAAAGCTTAAAGGCGTCCGCATCAAACCTTCCCTGGCCAATCGAATGCTCGGGACGGCCGCCAAATTCCTGAAAAAGATTGAGCGCCTTATTCGCCCGAGACAGCGCTGGATTCGATCCCGGGCCGGGCAAGCAGGGCTGGCCTGCGTCATTCTGATCATGGCCTGCCTGATGATGCTGCCCATTCCCCTGACCAATACCTTCCCTGCCATGGTGATCTTTCTGATCGGAATCGGGCTCTCCGAAGAAGACGGCCTGCTCGCTCTGGGGGCTTTTGCGGTCGGCCTGCTCGCGATCGCCCTCTATGCGGCCGTCATCTATATATTCCTCACCCAGGGCCCCGAAGCAGTCGACGGCATTAAAGACTGGATCAAAGCACGACTGGGAATGGGTGACTAGAACCACCGAAATTGATTCCCCGGACTTATCGGGGCCGGTACTGGATCGCCTTCAAATTATTCTCGAGACGGACATCCTCATTGAGATCTTCGGGTAAGACGCGGGCGGCGAGATCAAGCGTCTGCTCACTGTCGATAGAGGGCAACTGTGCGTAAACCTTGCGCGTGGTGGTCTGCCCGGGGCCAAGCGTACCAATCGTGAATGACATGGGCTCACTGTCATTGATCAAGACCTCCAGCTGCGCTTCGTTAAACCACTTGGTCCCCCTGTTTTGCACGGTGACTTCGACCGGCATGTTGGTGCCGGGCTGAGCATCGGCACTCAGATGAATCCCGGCCAGAGCAATATCGAGAATCCCGGGGGTCGCCCGTTCACGCAAACGGTCCCAGTCCAACAATCCGGCACCGTACACCGGATCAGGCCCGGGCGCACCTGCATCGTTCAGATAGCGCCGGAGCAACTTGACCGCTTCATCACCGGACATGGCTTCTTCACCGGACATCAACGACGCCAAGGTTCCGCTGACAAAGGGAGCGGCCGCCGAGGTCCCGGAAAAGAGTATTGTCCCTTCATCTTCCTTGGCCGTGCGAATTCCGATACCGGGCGCCGCAAAATCAATCTTTTGGGATTGGTTGGGGAAAACCGCCTGACTGCCTTTGGCATCCAGCGCAGTGACCGAAAGAACTTGATCATAAGCCGCTGGAAAAGGCATGCGGTCATAACCGTCATTCCCCGCGGCTGCGACGAGAAGAACCCCCCGGTCACTGGCATATTTAACCGCCTGTCGCATCAGTAGGGAATCCTCATACACTCCCAGGCTCATATTGATGACTTTAACGCCCATGTCCACGGCCTGCACAATTCCTTCCGCGACATGATAACTGTTGCCCTGTCCCTCATCATCGAGAACGCGAACGACAAAGAGCTCGGCGTTGGGCGCAATGCCCTCTTTCCCGGCAATAATGGAAGCGACGGAAGTGCCGTGGGCAGCACCCGGACCGGCTACGCCCCCACCGGCCAGGTCGATGTTTACAATGTAGACATCATCAAATTGCGGATGTGCTTTAATCCCCGAATCGAGAATTGCGACGATCACTCCGGAACCGTCGCCTTGGGGCAGTCCCTTCACGATGGATCGTGCGGAAGCTCCGTAGCCACGTAATCCGGCCAGTGCCACCGGGTCGATTTCCACGGGGGGCAAAGGCTGCTTCACCCGGTGCGAATAACTGGCCCTGGCGCCATATCGGCCGAAATTCACCGAAAGGAGCGCGTCGTCCGGAATGCGCACGGCCAGCAATTCATCGATCTGGCCGAGAGGTTTGTGGCCGGCTTCCATCAAAGCGGCAATATAAGCCAGGTAGTCCCTGCGACTGCCAAAATGAATCACATACTCTCCGGGAACGGCTTCAGGCGGCAATTCCGGCAATACATCCTGCACAGAATCGGTCTTCACCTCCGGGAAATCAAAAAAGACCTGCTCGCTGGTCGCCCCCTGTTCATCATCCGCCCCCGAAGAAGGTTCGAGTTGCTGCAAGGCCAGATAAACACCCAGCATGCCCCCGACGATAATGAGAATAGCAAAAACAAAATAAATCCGGAAAGCCTTCATCGGCGAATAAACTAGACTTGGTCACATTTAGAGCAACCGTCTAATGCAAATGCATATAATCTGCTTCCAACACGTGCCTTTCGAAGGCCCGGCCGCGATCGCGGATTGGGCCGACTCGCGCGGGCATGCCCTGGAATGCATCCGGTTATTCGACAATGAGCCGACACCCCCCTGTGACAGCTACGATATGCTTTTGATTATGGGTGGCCCCATGAATATTGACGAGGAAACCGAACACCCGTGGTTGACCGCTGAAAAGGCGGCGATCCGGGAGGCCATCCAGGCCGGTAAAATCGTGGTCGGCATTTGCCTCGGTGCGCAGCTGATCGCTGATGCTCTGGGAGCAAAGGTTGAGCGCGGGCCACAAGCCGAAATCGGCTGGCTACCGATTGAGAAGAGCCCGGAGGCGTCACAAGCGCTCCGCCTCCCCGATTCGCTGCGCGTCTTTCATTGGCACGGTGACAGTTTTACCCTTCCCGTCGGAGCCGTGCGTATCGCCTCCAGTGCCGCTTGTCCCCATCAAGGTTTTCTCTATCAGGAGCGTGTGCTCGCGTTGCAGTGTCACCTCGAAAGCACCCCCGCAAGCATGCATGCACTGATCGATGCCTGCGAAGATGAAATTGGCATTGGACCCTACATTCAGGACGCCTCCACCATGCGCTCGGAACCGGAAACTACGTTCCGGAACATGCAAGCCGTGCTCTTTCAACTACTTGATCGGATAAGCTGCCATGGTTGAGATCGAAATCATCGACTGGGGGCGCACCCGCTACGCCGAAGCTTTTGAAGAACAGAAAGCGCGGGTTGCCCGGCGCAAGGCGGGGGACTGCGGCGATGCCCTGATTTTCACGGAGCACGACCCCGTTTACACAATGGGCCTGCGCAAGGGTGCCGACCAACATCTGATCTGGGACGAGGCGACCCTGGCCGAACATGGCGTGGAGGTCTTTAAAAGTAATCGCGGCGGCGACATCACCTATCACGGGCCGGGGCAAATTGTCGGCTACCCTATTCTCTCGCTACATGCGCGCAAAGACCTGCATGCCTACCTCCGGGATCTGGAAGAAGTGGTCATCCGCACCCTCACGGGATTCGGGCTGGAGAGTGCCCGGCGCGAGGGCAAGACCGGGATCTGGCTGGAAACCCGAAAAATCTGCGCGATCGGAGTGGCGGTGAAAAGCTGGATTACCTACCATGGTTTTGCACTCAACGTCGCCCCCGACCTGAACCACTTCAACGGTATCGTGCCCTGCGGCATCACCGACGGAACCGTCACTTCTATGGCAAATGAGCTAGGCTACTCAATCGGAATGGCGGACGTAAAAGCGGCTTTAGCGGTTGAATTTCGAAAAGTTTTTGCAAACACTGCGACGGATAATGAGTGAAAGAAAACCAGATTGGCTGCGCGCCAAGTTACCGACCAGCAAGGAATACAAGGAAGTCCGGGCGATCGTGGACTCCCACGACTTGCATACGGTCTGTAAAAGTGCGCAGTGCCCCAACATGGGTGAATGCTGGTCGCGTGGCACCGCTACGGTCATGATCCTGGGCAATATCTGCACGCGTTCCTGTCGCTTCTGCGCGATTCAAACCGGTCGTCCCACCGAGCTGGACCTCGGCGAGCCGGCCCGCGTCGCCGAGTCCATTGCCAAGATGGACCTGAAACATACGGTCATCACCTCAGTCGCCCGTGACGATTTGAAAGACGGCGGCGCCTCGGTTTGGGCGGCAACTATCCGGGCGGTCCACAACCGCGTGCCGGAATGCGCGGTCGAGGTGCTGACAGCTGACTTTCGCGGACAACAGGAGTACCTTGATGTCGTACTCGATGCCTGCCCCGATATTTTTAATCACAACCTTGAAACCGTAAAGCGGCTGCAGCGTCCGATCCGAAAGACGGCACGCTACGACCGCTCGCTCTGGGTACTGGAACACGCCAAGTCGCGCGGATTTATCACCAAGTCCGGTATCATGCTGGGAATCGGCGAGAAAGAAGACGAGATCAAGGAAGTGTTGCAGGATATGGTCAATGTCGGCGTGGACGTGCTGACCATCGGGCAATACCTGCAGCCCTCCAAGGAACACCAGCCCATCGACCGCTGGGTCCATCCGGACGAGTTCAAGCGCTGGAAAGACTTCGCCCTGGAAATCGGTTTCGGTGTTTGTGAGTCTGGCCCGATGATCCGCTCCTCGTACCATGCCGAAGAGCAATCCGCCAAATACGACGTGCGTGCCCGCCGTCGTGCCATGCAGGCGGAAATGAAAGCCGCCAAGGAAGTCGAGCTTCTGAGCGGTGTGTAAACGAAGCCCCTTTAGCCGGCTGCCCGCAAGTGCAAACGGGACCGCCTGCTTTTACCAGTTCACAGGGCGAATACGAAATCGAATTAAAATTGATGTAATCTAACAGTTTATTTTGTAGCGATGGCAGCATGCCTCGGCGAAATTCAATGAAGACGGGGCCTCTGCCATCCTGATCATAAATATCGGGAGAGAGCCAGAGACTGGCTCTGCTACATCAATCCGATTGAACCATCATTAAATCGAAGCCGTGTAAAGCACTGTGACTACGTTAAATGAGCTTAAGTGAGCGTCATTCCGGTATCAGAGCAAAAAAACGGCATGGCCGAAGCCATGCCGTTTGAATAAGAGATTAACAGAAACCTACCCGTTCAGGGTCCAACCCTTGCGGTAAGGTTTGGTCAAATACTGGTTGGCGGCAGCATTATTCGTCACCACCCCGTTGGCGGCGTCATACTCCAGATCCGTGCCGGCACGGAATGCGACGAGACCGAGACACATGTTTTCGATCATATTGGCGCTGTACTCAAAGTTGCACGCGGTGTCGGCGGGTTTACCATTTTTACAAGCCTGGGTCCATTGCTTCTGGAAGTTGCCCAGATCATCAATCAACTCGTCTTCCGGACGCGGCTTGTAGTAGCTCATATTGCCCGACCGGCCGTCCGGCAGAATCAACCGCTTTGTGAAATCGGTAATGACAAAGCCCTTTTCGCCCTTGAACATGGCACCGTGACCGATTCTGTTCAGGTCAATCCAACGGTTGGGCGATTTCGGCATCGCCCCGCCCTGGAACCAGGTGCAGCGAATTTCGTCGCGCCAACTGTTTGCGGGCAACATCAGGCTCGTCGTGAGGTTGACCGGAGTGACCTCCGGATTGAACTCTTCCGGCGACTTCGAAACCACCTTGGTGGGCAGCTCTGCATCCAGAACATTCCACGCCAGATCCATGGTGTGACTGCCCATATCGCCCATTTGGCCGATACCGAAGTCCCAGTACATGTTCCAGTTCAGGCAATTGGCACCGGGGCGACCGGAAACATACTCGGGGTTGAAAGGATGCTCGGGCGATGGCCCAAGCCAGAGGTCCCAGTTCAAGGTCGAAGGCACATCGTGTCCGCCCGGAAGATAGCCGGGCTTGGGAATTTGACGGTTCCCCCAAACATACACCTCTTTCAGGTCACCGATCACACCGTCGTGAATACACTCACGCAGGCGGTTGAAGTTCGGAAGCGCGTGACGCTGCATACCGACCTGGGTGGCCAGCTTGTGCTTCTTTTGTAAATAGGTTTCACGTACGGTCCGTGCCTCGTTCACGGTAATCGCCAGGGGCTTCTCCATGTAAACGTGAAGGTCGCGGTTCAGCGCCCAATTCGCGATGAAGGCGTGCGTGTGGTCGGTGGTGCAGCAGAGCACGGCGTCAAGGCCGGGGTGGTCGAGGCACTTCCGCCAATCCTCGTAGACTTTCGCGTCGGGAAACTCCTTGGCAGCAAAGGGGATGTTCAGCTGATTCACGTCGCAGATCGCCACCACGTTCTCATCCTTAAGGGTGCCATAGTGCGCGCGGGCACGGCCGTACGCGCCGATCAGGGCCACATTGAGCCGGTTACTCGGTTTATTATCACCAAAAAGTGTGCCTGTTGGCAGAATCATTAAGCCGGCGCCAGTCGCTGCTCCGGCACGAATGAAGTCGCGACGTTGAATACTGTTCTTTTTCATAATGCTTCGTTTTATTTCGTGGTATTAATATTTTCGGCCACCGGTTTCCCGATCGCCCAGAGTAAGCCACGGGTGAACATTTCCATGTACTCATCCTGTAGCATGGTTTCGTTGTGATGACCAATCGTGGTGGCAAAAACCCGCGTCTTTTTGGGCCCATATTCGTTCACCCAGATGTTGGTGTGAAATTGGCCGTCTTTTTCCGCCCTGGATTGAGCCAGTGGCGTCATGGTGGGGTAAGTCTTTTTGATCAAATAAAGCTCTCCCTGCGGCGTTTTCCAATTCGTCATCCCCTTTATGGCTTCATGCTCCGGGGCGACCAACTCGACCTCGAAGGGATACCTTTTATCGTGCCGCTGGGTGTAGAGACCACAGAACTCCCACCACGCCTCCCGATTCTCGCCGGTTCGATAAGAATGCATGGAACAATGCACTAAAACCGCCGGCACCCCATCGCGATGCGGCCTGAGGATATTTTCCACAAAAGCCTCGTTGCCGGAAGGGATATTGGCAAAGCATTCATTGTGCACGACCACGTCGTAACCGTCGGCCCAGTCCGGATTATTATAGAGTGCCAGCTTACGGTTCCCTTTTGAGGTGCGTTGGTGGTAAATCGTCCATTCAACTTTCAGCTTCGACTTCAAATCGACCGCTGCCGGCAGGATTTCCCGCTGTTGGTTGTAGTCGTGGCAACACCCACCGGTCACCAGGAGTGCCTTGATCCATGGCTCCGCTTTCTTGTCCGCCTGGAGGGAAACTGCCCCGAACAGGAGAAATGCTGTAAAAAAAAGTAGAAGTTTCTGTGTCTTCATAAGGGGAATCGTGACAGTGGAAGCATGATTAGAACAGGACTTTCCCGGGCGAAGTCAATACGCACCCAAACGCATCCGTCGGCGAATGCGCAACAACCCGGCAATCATGGCCCAGGCGTCGCGGAGCGGGTGCACCTTGCCCCCAGGAATCTCCCGCCAGGGGATACGCATCTCATTCACGGTGTAACCGGCCTGGTCCAGGGCCAGCAGTAGTTCGACATCAAAGATAAAGCCCCGCTCGCGCAGGTTTTCCGCAACTTCGCGAAACCCCACTCCCGGGATAAACTTGGCGCCACACTGTGTATCCTCGAAACGAATACCGATCAGTGCGTGCACGAGGAAGGAAAAGAGATAGAAGGAAATCAGCCGTCCGAGCGGGCGCTGGAGCGGAGTCTGCTCTGAATTGTGCCGCACGCCCACACAACCGCTTTCGGCACCGCTTGAAAGAGCCGCCTCCATCAGGCGAACCGTCGACGGCGCATCCACAGCGCCATCACAGTCGACGAAGCCGAGCCAGGTGGCCTCAGGACAGGCCTCCCATGCGGAATAAATCGCGCCTCCCTTATGCGAGCGTTCACGAAAGCACATCGCCTCCACTCCGGGGTAAATTTCACGAAATGATTCGACCAGTTTTTTGACCTGAGTCTTTTCTTCTTCGGAGGAACCGTCATCCGCGACGATCCACCGGACGGGGAGTTCGGATTGACTCAGGGCTTCGGCCATCTTCGGCCCGAATTTCGCCAGGCGCGCCGAGTCGTTCCACACGGGCATCACAAGGACAAGAGTTTGCTCTGAGTCAGGCACCTGTTGACATTAGTCGAACGACCATGCCGACATCAAGGCAAAGCGTGATTGCGGAACCTGAATATGTTCTTAGCAATACTCACCATGCGAGAACGTTGCTTTATATGGATTGGCTGGTTTGCCGTCATGGCGCTGGCGTTATGGCTCCGTATCGATGATTTGGATGCGCGCCCGATTCACTTTGATGAAGCGACCGGAGCTCATATTTTCTCCCAGAGATTCGAGGAACAGGGCTACCGCTTTGACCCGACCCACTACCACGGCCCTTTTCTTTCCCTCAGCACCTGGCCGCTCGCCAAGATATTTGGCCAAGACAGCTGGCAGGCGCTCAGTTTGAACATGCTGCGAACGAATGCCGTGATCGCGGGGATGCTGCTGGTACTCACCCCTTTGCTCTGGTTGAAGGTCATCGGCCCCCGTGCCGCTCTGGGCGCCGCCGCCCTCCTCGCTTGCTCGCCATTGCTGGTCTACTATAACCGGATGTATATTCACGAGAGTTGGGTGGCCCTCTTCGGCATGCTCACCGCCGCCGGGGTCTATTACGTGGTGCAACGACCTACCCCTCTGCGCGCCGTTCTCGCCGGGGTGGCTGCCGGCCTTATGTTCGCCACCAAGGAAACCGTCGTGATTTCACTATTCTGCTGGGCTCTGGCCGGAGTCGCCTCTTGGTGGTTGATGCGGCTTGGCGCCGAGGCGTCCACCCCGCCCAAACAGCTCACGGGCTACCTCAAACCCGCGCTATGGTTCAGCATCAGCATGTTGCTTACCGGAGCCATATTTTACGGTGAGACGCTCATCGATGCCTTCCGCACCTACTTCGTTTATGAAACGACCTTCGGGCACGAGAAGCCTTTCAGCTACTATTTCAGTATGCTCCTGCTCCCCAAACACGCGCTCGGCATGTGGTGGAGCGAGGCGGGCCTTGCCCTGCTCGGAGTTCTGGCCTGCGTCATGGTCGCCTGCAAGAAGCGGGGATTGTCGGTGGTGACATTCCTTGCCCTCTCAGTACTCGCCCATCTGCTGGTTTACAGCCTCATTGCTTATAAAACGCCCTGGCTGGTGCTACTGCCATGGTCTCTGGCCTGTCTTTTGGGCGGCTTCGTCTTCTCCAGAACAATCCGGCCTTCAGGCTTGTTGAAACCGGCACTCTTGTATGGCTGTTTCGGGCTCTGTCTACTCTACCAAACCCATCAGAGCCTGCAGGCCAGCGGGCGCCTCTCCAACCACGCCGACAACCCCTATGCTTATGTGCCCACCAGCAAGAACATGACGCAGCTGCCCGCCTGGCTGAATGATCTGGAAGCGTTTACCAAAGACCAGTCCATCGAGCCGATCGCAGTGGTCGGCTCGTCCTATTGGCCGCTACCGTGGTACTTGCGTGAATTCGAACTGGTGGGTTATTGGCCCGATCCGACAGAGGATATTGCAAGTTTCCCCATTATCTTCGCCATGCCGGAACATACCCGCCTTGCCAACGAACTGTATGGTGACACCCACACGCAACTTCCGAGAACGTTACGAAGTAATGTACCCATCAACCTCTATTTGAAAAAAGAAATCTGGGACGCCTGGACAGCACCGCCGAACGAATGACCCCGACACATACATTTGAACACAAGGCGATGAAGACCACCTTCAAGCTTCGCCTTCAGCATCAGGACAAAAAACAGGCGCAGAGCGCGGCCACCTGTGCAATCGATTTGATCGACGAGATTGAAAACAAACTCAGCCGCTACCGGGCTGGCAGCGATGTCTGGCAAATCAACCATATGGAGGCCGGGCAGACGCTTTTTCTCAGTGAGCTATGCTACGATTGCCTCTGCCTCAGCCTGGAAGCTTCGGCCCAAACCATGGGACTCTTCGATGTGACCCTGGGACGTCAGATCGAGCACCAAAAGAGAAATGAGGACGGCCAACCACCGGAGCTCTCGGGACAGCTCGCCATGGTCCCGAACCGCCCCGCCATCCACTGCAACGAACCGGGCAGGGAGATTGATCTGGGTGGCGTGGGAAAAGGCTTTGCTCTCGATCGGGTCAGGGAACTTGTCCGGGACTGGGACATCGAATCCGGCATCATCTCTGCCGGCGCGAGCACCCACCTCGCCTTCGGCCCGCAGGAATGGACGATTGGCCTGAGCGGAAAAAATGAAACCAAAGACGTCACCCTCAGGGACCAGGCATTGAGCGCGTCCGGAAGCGGCATTCAAAACGAACACATCATTTCACCCGCAGGTCACCAGGAAGCCTATCGCCACCCCAGGGTATGGGTGCTCCACGAATCGGCGGCCTGGGCGGATATCTGGTCCACCACAGCCATGCTGATGACGGTCGATGAACTGGGCGCACATGCCGGTCAACTCGCCGGGCTCTTCGTGGAAAATCCGGAAACCGGTGGCGTCGACACCATCCCGGCCACCCGATAATTACATCACACGATTCCACGCAGGAAGGAACAAGTTGTTTGCCACAGTGTAATTATTCGGCAGAAAGATTCAAAAAAGTTATTGTTCCGCACACAATTTAACCGAAAGTAAATCCCATGAACATTTCCCGCAGAACTTTTTCCAAATGGGCCGGCCTCGGTGCCGCCGCCACTGCCATGCCGAGCTGGCTCGGAGCACTCCCCGATGCCGACTCACAAAAGCTCAAGATTGCCGTTATCGGTGTGGGCGGACGTGGCAAGGCCCACATCAAGGGCCTCGCATCACAGCACTTCGTGGCATTCTGCGATGTCGACGACGCAAGTGCGGCCGAAACCTACAAGGAGTATCCCAACGTTCCGCGCTTTAAGGACTATCGGGTGATGTTCGACAAAATGGGTAAAGAGATCGAGGCCGTCTCCATCGCGACGCCCGACCACATGCACTACCCGATCGTTCTCTGGGCCCTCGCCCACGGGAAGCACATCTTCTGCGAAAAACCACTGACCCGCACCTTTGAGGAGGCCATGGTTCTCAAGAATGCCGTCCGCGAAGCCGGTGTGATCACACAACTGGGCAACCAGGGGCACGTTGCCGACGGCTGGCGCAACATTCGCGAGTGGGTGCAAGCCGGGCTCGCGGGCGATGTTTACGAAGCTTACCACTGGACCAACCGGCCGGTATGGCCTCAGGGGCTGAATAATTGGCCGAAGAAGCAGCCGGTGCCCGCCAGCTTCGATTGGAACCTCTGGCTCGGCGTCGCCCCGAAACGGGACTACAGCCCGGGCATCGCCCCCTTCAACTGGCGCGGTTTTTGGGACTACGGTTCCGGGGCGATCGGCGATATCGCCTGCCACTCCATGGACGCATCCTACAGCGGCCTGCAGCTCGGTCTGCCTACGGCGGTCAGCGCGGATGTTTCCGGACGTAGTGATGTTTACCTACCGAAGGCATCGACCATTACCTTCGAATTCCCCGGCATCGAAGGCCGCGGCCCGGTTAAGCTGACCTGGATGGATGGTGACCGGCGCCCCTCCGACATTCCCTTTGTGGATTCCGACAAGATTCTTGCCGACGAAGCCACCGGCAAGAAGGGCATGGCCAACGGCAGCTTCATCGTAGGCACAAAGGCCTCCATTTTCGCCAGCCTCTACAGCATGTATCCCTCCTTCCGCCCGCGCGAGTACCACAAGGAACTGCGTGCCAATAACGGCTTCCCGGAAGAAACCCTTCCGCGCCCGGTCGAGAAGAGCCACTTTATGGAATGGGTGAACGGTGTGAAGACCGGGACGCAACCGGGAGGCAACATCGCCGAATATGCCGCCGACTTTACCGCAACTGCCCTACTCGGCACGATTGCACTCGGGGTTCCCGGTAAACTTGAGTTCGATCCGAAGACTCAGCAGTTTACCAACAGCGAACAAGCCAACCGCATGCTGCGTTCCCAGTACGAATACCGTAAGGAATTCCTGCCGGGCTAAACGGCATTGATCATGCGAGCAGGCCGACACAGGCCGACCTTTCCGGAAGCGCAAGACTCTTGTTTTGCGCTTCTTTTTTGCAGGCGTTTCCATTCGAACTCAGACCACGTAGCCTCGCTCGTGAAAAACAGGGCGATCGAAATGCGGGATGTGTCTTTTTAACGAAATAATACCACTGTGTGACTTTTACTGGTGGTATACCCGCCTTCGCTCTATGTGAGACTACGGCGTGGTATAGGGGGGTGTTGAAATACGGGCAGCATACGGAGTCGGGACATTCTTGTCCCGATTGATCGCTTAAGGAGAACTTTTCTAAATTCGAAATGCATCTCAATTCGCGATGCGACGAATGGACACGAATGTCCATACTCCGTTTGTGGGCTCAGATTCGATCATATTGCCAGTAAAAGTCAGTCGATGAAATAAGGACGCAACGGTATTATGTGCTTTGCCAAGAGATATTACTTCATCCACTTGAGGTTGATCGCCGTGCCCTTCTTCTTTTTGGGCTTTTTGGGAAGTTGCTGCTCGATCCATTGCAGAATCTGACCACGGCCCTTCTTTGTCTTGGCGGAACTCATGAAGATCTTGTTGGGCTCCAGGCCATATGCCTCCAGCTCAGCCCGGAACTGCCCGCTGTGGTTTGCGGTTTTACTGTCGGAACCGCGGTCGGTCTTCGTGAACACAACCGAATAGGGCACGCCACATTCCTGCAGCCATAAGGCGAACGACAGGTCACCGCCCTGTGGTTCAATTTGCGAATCCACCAAAAGCATCACCTGCTTGAGATTCTCGCGCTCGGTCAGATAAGCACTCACTTCACGATTGAACTCACCCTGCTTTTCCCGCGAAAGCTTCGCATACCCGTAACCGGGCAAATCCACCAATGTCCATGAATCGTTCACCGTGAAAAGGTTGATGCGCTGGGTCTTGCCCGGCTTGCTGGAAGTATGCGCCAGTTCTTTACACTCCGTCAGCGCATTGATCAGGGAGGACTTGCCTACATTCGAACGCCCGATAAAGGCAAATTCCGGCAGGTTGGACGAAGGGCATTCCTCCAGGCCCTTCGCACTTGCCCGTAATTTAGCCGATTCAATTTTCATAGCCTGCATAAGACAGCGAACTCGCCCGACGAATGCACGACAAATCCACCCGGACGACAAAACCTCGTTTGACAATCGGGAAGCGCCCCACCTAAAACAAGCGGTGAATGAACGAGCTTGTGCGGATGCATGAAAGCAAAATGTAGTTGCTTCGGAAAAAACCATTAAATAATTATTAAATCATGGCTATTGATATCAAACCTGCGGAATCCTGTGAATACGGCTGCGTCTCTCTCGGCGAGGTCATGCTGCGCTTTGACCCGGGCGAGAACCGCGTGCACACCAGCCGGAAATTCGACGTCTGGGAAGGTGGCGGCGAATACAATGTCACGCGCGGTCTCCGGCGTTGCTTCGGGCTGAAAACCGCGGTTGTCACGGCATTTGCCGACAATCCGGTGGGACGGCTGGTTGAGGACTTCATTCTGCAGGGTGGCGTCGATACCGATTTCATCAAATGGGTGGAATACGACGGCATTGGCCGCACCGTTCGCAACGGCCTGAACTTCACCGAACGCGGCTACGGCATCCGTGGCGCCGTGGGATGCCCGGACCGTGGTAATACCGCAGCCAGCCAGCTCAAGCCGGGCGACATTGACTGGGAGGAGATTTTCGGTCGTCGCGGCGCTCAATGGTTCCACACCGGAGGCATCTACGCTGCGCTCAGCGAGACCACTCCGGACGTTGTGTTGGAAGCGGTGAAATGTGCGAAGAAGCACGGTACTATTGTCAGCTACGACCTGAACTACCGCCCTTCCCTCTGGAAAGACTTCGGCGGTCTGGAAAAATGCCAGGAAGTGAACCGGGAAATTGCCAGGTATGTCGACGTGATGATCGGCAACGAAGAGGACTTTACCGCTTGCCTCGGTTTCGAAGTCGAGGGGGTTGACGAGAACATCTCCCACATTCCGGTCGAGGCCTTCAAAAGCATGATCAAGACCGCGACCAAGGAATTCCCCAATTTCAAGGCCACCGCCACCACTCTGCGTGCAGTAAAGACGGCCACGGTCAACGATTGGGCGGCCATGGCCTGGCACAACGGCGAATTCTACGAGTCCGTTCAATTTCCTGACCTTGAGATTCTCGACCGCGTGGGCGGGGGCGATAGTTTTGCCTCGGGCTTCATTTACGGCTTCCTCAGCGAGAATGACCCGCAGGAAGCGGTCGACTATGGCTGCGTCCACGGGGCGCTAGCCATGACGACTCCGGGCGATACCACCATGGCTTCGCTCAAGGAAGTGAAAAAGATCAAAGGCGGCGGCGGCGCGCGGGTGGACCGCTAGATTCAAGAGCGCTCGGTATATCGAATGGCCAGGCCTTTACCGCTTGACCGTTATATTGCCGTTTCTACATTAGCTCAGATGTTGCTTTGCCCAAGCCGCACTCTGAAATCTATGACGCTCAAACGCACCACCCTCATCTGCACAATTTCGGCGCTGCTCGCCCTTTCCGGTCACACACAGACCCAGCCGGCACAAGACCCTGAACTACTCCGCCTCGGCAATGGCATCGCCGCTGTTGCGGAAGGACAGATTATCACGGTGGAAGAGTTGCGCCGCGAACTGGAGCCGATCATTCCCCGCCTGCGGGTCGAATCCCGAAACGCACAGGACTTCAGTCAACGCCTCGACAAGCTCAGCCGCGAAGTCCTGCAAAATATGATCGACCGGATCATTATCGTGAAAGCGGCCGAAGAAAAGGGCCTGTTGATTCCGCAGTCCTATATCGACCAGGAATACGACGAGGTGATCCAGCGCGACTTCGATGGCGACCGCGCCCGTTTTCTCGAATACCTGCGCACGCGAGGTGAAACGGCTCGGGATTTTCGCAAGAGCATCTACGAGCGCGTGGTCGTCAATGTGATGCGCCAGGAAAACCGCAGATCACAATCCGAAATCAGTCCCGAGCGTATCGAAGAATTTTACGTGGAAAATAAAATCCGCTTCTACCAGGCCGAAGCACTGCGCCTGCGCCAGATTATCCTCACTCCGATGGCCGATGAAGGCCTCGTTCCTCTGCGTCAAACGGCCAAACAAATCATCAGCGAGCTCAAGGCCGGCGGGAACTTCGGCGATATCGCCCGCAAGTACAGCCAGGATGAGATGAGCCGCCGCGGCGGCGACTGGGGCTGGATCGAGCGGAAAGACATTCGCAAAGAACTCAGCGATGCCGCCTTCAAATTGAAAGAAGGTGAATACAGCGAGCCCATCGAACTGAATGAGACCATCTTTATTCTCTACGCCGAAGACAAGCGTGAGGAGATGATTCAACCGATCTCACAGGTGCGCGACATCATTGAAAATGTACTTGTCGGTGAAATCGCCCGTGAGACGCAGGAGCGCTGGCTCCAGGACATGCGCAACGAAGCCTACGTCCGCTACTACATGTAATCAGCCGACGTTCTAAAACGTCCGCCGGATTTTTACAATTTACGCCCCTTTCCAACCCGTCTTAACCTATAAAAACTATGCAATACTTCGACTGCGATAAAATACAATACGAGGGCCCTACCTCGAAAAACCCGTTTGCTTTCAAGCACTACAACCCCGATGAGTTGGTTGACGGCAAGCCCATGAAAGAGCACCTGCGCTTTGCCGCACCTTACTGGCACGTCATGCGTAATGTTCTCGGTGACCCCTTTGGTGGCGGCACCGCGCAAATGCCCTGGGACGACGGCTCCGACTCGGTCGACAATGCCCTCAGCCGCGTCGATGTTTTCTTTGAATTCCTCGAAAAAATGGGGATCGAGTATTACTGCTGGCACGACCGCGACATTGCTCCCGAGCTCAATAATCTCGCCGAGTCCAACAAGGCCCTCGAAGCCGTCGTCGCCAAGCTCAAGGAAAAGCAGCAGGAGACCGGCGTGAAGCTTCTCTGGGGCACCGCCTGTCTGTTTGCCCATCCGCGCTACTCTCAGGGTGCGGCCACTTCTCCGGACATGAATGTGTTCAACTATGCCGTCGCCCAGGTGAAAAAGGCTCTCGAATGCACCAAGGAGCTCGACGGTCTCGGCTACACTTTCTGGGGTGGCCGCGAGGGGTATTCTACCCTGCTCAACACCAACATGAAGCGTGAACTCGACCACCTGGCCGCCTTCCTCCACATGGCGGTGGACCACGCCAAGAAGATCGGTTTTGACGGCCCCTTCTATATCGAGCCCAAGCCGCGCGAGCCCGCGACTCACCAGTATGACTCCGATTCCGCAGCCTGCCTGAACTTCCTGCGGGAATACGATTTGATGGACAAGTTCCGCCTCAACATCGAGACGAACCACGCCACCCTCGCCGGCCATACCATGGAGCACGAGCTTACCGTGGCCATCAACGCCGGCATGCTCGGCAGCATCGACGCCAACCGCGGCGACGAGCTGATTGGCTGGGACACTGACCAGTTCCCCACCGACATCTACATGACCACCCAGGTCATGCTCAAGGTCCTCGAGATGGGCGGCTTCAAGACCGGTGGTCTCAATTTTGACGCCAAGCGTCGCCGCGAGTCGCACGAGCCGATCGATCTCATTCACGCCCACATCGGCGGGATGGATTCTTTCGCACGCGGCCTGAAGATCGCATCGGCGATCCGCGCCGACGGCCGCCTCGACAACTTCGTCAAGGAGCGCTACAGCAGCTTCGACAGCGACCTCGGCAAGAAGATTGAATCCGGCCAGTGCAGCTTTGAAGAAATCGAGCAGATCGCCCTTTCCAACGGAGAGCCCTCCGTCGCAAGTGGCCGCCAGGAAATGCTCGAAAACCTGGTGAATGAGTTTCTTTAAAACGAATCCACCACTGTAAAGAGTGAGAGTGCAGGTGAAAGTGTTTTACACGGAAGCCTCACTCTCACTTTTTTTATCCCCCTAACTCACTCTCACTCTCACTCCCACTCCCAAATGTCCTACGCACTCGGCATCGACTCCTCCACGCAAAGCTGCTCCGCCATCGTCATCGATACGGAAGCCGGAAAAATTGTTGCGGAAGCATCCGTAAACTTCGGCGAACACCTTCCGCAATACCAAGCCCCCCAGGGTTTCATTCCGGACGGCCCGGACGGCGAGGTGCACTCGGACCCACGTATGTGGCTCGACGCGCTGGAAATGCTACTCGAAGCCCTCGGCAAGCACTGCGACCTGTCGAAAGTGGCCGCCATTTCCGGCGCCGGACAGCAGCACGGTTCAGTTTATCTGAATGAGAACTGGCTCGATGCCCTCGCCTCGCTTTCATCCGAAGACTCCCTCTCGAGTCAGTTGGAACGCTGCCTGACCAGAAAGACATCCCCGATCTGGATGGACAGCTCGACTGGCGAAGAGTGCGCGGAGATTGCTGCCGCCGTCGGTGGCAACGATCAGGTCTGTGCCAAGTCCGGCTCCATCGCGATTGAGCGCTTCACCGGACCCCAGATTCGCCGCTTCTATAAACAGGACGCCGAAGCTTACGCTGCGACCGCACGCATTCATCTTGTCAGTTCTTTTCTTTGCTCGGTACTTTGCGGGGCCGATGCGCCCATCGA
Source organism: Coraliomargarita sinensis (assembly GCF_003185655.1). Classification (NCBI taxonomy): domain Bacteria; kingdom Pseudomonadati; phylum Verrucomicrobiota; class Opitutia; order Puniceicoccales; family Coraliomargaritaceae; genus Coraliomargarita; species Coraliomargarita sinensis. The sequence goes on from NZ_QHJQ01000006.1 coordinate 202,218, forward strand.
TACCGGTGACGGTGCTGGCATGAACCTGCTCAATATCCAGTCCTGGTCCTGGGATGAAGATTTGCTCGAGGCCACCGCCCCGAACCTGGGCGGAAAACTTCCTGCCGTTCAGCCAGGCACGACGGTTGCCGGCCAGATCGCGCCCTACTTCGTGAAAAAATTCGGCTTCGCGGCCGAAACGCCGATCACCGTCTTCACCGGCGACAATCCCAGCAGTCTCGTCGGCATGGGGGCCAGTAAGCCGGGCAAGCTGGTCATCTCGCTCGGCACCTCCGACACCTTTTTCGCCGCCATGCCCGAAGTCGTGGCCGACCCCAACGGTTGCGGCCATGTCTTCGGTAATCCCACCGGAGGTTCCATGTCGCTGCAGTGCTTCGTCAACGGCTCCCTGGCCCGGGAGGAAGTCAAAGATAAGTTCAACTACGACTGGGATCAGTTCACCGCCGCTTTCACCAAGACTCCGATCGGCAACCACGGTAATGTCATGGTGCCTTTCTTCCGCTCCGAAATCAGCCCGCGAATTGATCTGGATGCCCCGATCCTCCAGGGCACGGAAGCTTTCCAAAACTGGGAAGAGCCCGATGCGGCCATTCGTGCCTGCGTCGAAGGACAGGCCATCAACATTAAACTTTGCAGCGATTGGATGCAGCTCAGCCCCGAGGTTATCTATCTGACCGGTGGTGCCTCCAGGAACGATGCCATCGCCCAGGTCATTGCCGATGTCTTTCAGGCCAATGTCCAGCGCCTCGCCGTGAGCGGCTCGGTGGGCCTTGGTGCCGCCATGCGCGCTGCCGACAACTCCCTCTCCTGCCGCATCAGTGATCTGGAAAATATCTTCTGCCAGCCGGAACCGGGCAGCACAATTGCACCCCAGGCCGATGCCGGCGCCTACGATTCACTGGCCAGCGCCTTCAGCGCTTGTCTGGCCTAGCGCTTTCCCGATCGCTTCTTCGAGCACCTTGCTGTCCTCGAAGTCGCCCAGAAAGCCGGTCAAACGGTGCACGTATTTGTGTCGCTTCGTGCCTCTCAAATACGTTTCGAAGAGCGCGCCCAGGGATCGAGCCGCATTGAAATAAGCCGGATTCACCCGCACAATGCGCAGTCTCAAAATTTCGTAGCGGGCCTCGATCAATTCCCGTAGTGCTTCATTTTCGCGCTCATCCCAGAGCTGGCTTAAGTTCAGCTCCTTGAATTCCGTATTGGAGAGGTCCGCCAGCGCGCCGATCCACAAACGCGAGACCACCATCGTTTCCATCGGCTCGTCCGCCGGAGTCAGCAAACCCACCCACGAAGCAGTCCACCATTCATCGAGCGTCAGGCTCCCTGCCGCCGGATCAGCCGGTTGAATCAATGAAAGCAGCGCCTCGGAAATATCGAGCCCGGCGAGGCTCTGGCCCATCAAGGTGCGGACTTTCGGACGCGGTAATCCGATCTGTTCCATGGCCCAAAGCAGCGCGTAGCCATTGCTATCCTCGATGGTATCTTTCCATTTCCGCTGAAGCAATGTCGCCACAGTGGGAGTGCTTTCAGGCGCCAGCCAGGCGGCCAGCTTGATCGACTGGGCGGGGCGCAGGCTGAGGTAAGCCTTCGTTCCGATAGCTGCCACGGGCCACTCCGGTAGAAAATTCGGCCCCTCGTCCCCGTAATTCAAAACGGAGTACCGCACCAGGAGAGCCTCGGTCAAGGCCCGGCAGGTGGTACGAAGACCAAGGGACGCCTCCCAACGCAGGTCGAGATTCACAAACCCGCGCTCCCCCACCCGCACCTGGTAGTCGCCCTCGAATTCGGCATACTTCTCGGGTTTCAAACTCACGAGAATACGCTGCGGAAATTGCAGCGCCCCGGCATCGAGATAGCGCTCCGCCACCTTCACCACGTGGCTGCTCAATTCATCGACATAACTGACCGAACGGGCATCCAGGCCGATAATTTCATACTGGGCATTGCCGGCGGAGCGAAGCTCCGGGCTCTGTCCTTGCGCAGGCAGTAGCAGAACCAGCACCAGAAACCAGCTGACGATTACCTTGCCGGACGCGACAGCCATCAGGGCGTATCCAATGTGAGAACGAGTTCGCCGTTCTTAATCTCTACGGACTGTACCCGGTCCCAGGCTTCGCGGATCACTTTGTATTCCTCGGCGGCACTGAAACCCTTGATGACCTTCGAGACCATTTGAGCACCCAACTGCCCGGGCAGCGGAATCGCGGCTCCACCCACCTGCAAGCGGTCCACCACCAATTTCACCGGCGTTCCGCGGCTGTAGCGGGCCTGAGCACTCAATACATAATCACCATCCAGCCCGTAACCGGTAATATCGGAGGGCAGGTTCAAATAGAGCGTTCCTTCTTCGCTAATCCCGAGATTGGGAACATCCGGCACCAAGGTCAGCCCGGAACTTTCCTCCTCGGTCACCGGTACGGAGCTGCGAAAATTGGCTCCGAACCACGCGTTAATCTCACCGGGCGACAAAGTGATGGTCTGGGCCGTCCCTTCGATCAACTCCTTGCGTTTTAATTCCCATGTGCGTGACCGCAGCGTCGGCCCTTCGATATAGAAGGCATCACCGGGAACCGGATCGAGTGATTCACGAGCCTCCATTTCCACCTTGCGCTCTTCCAAACTGGAATAGCCCTTAAGTGGGAAAGACATCATGTAAATAATCCCGAGGAGCATCCCGAGGAATGCCATCGCGGCCCCGTAGAGATAAACGGGCCAATGGCTGGGTTCGGACTTTTCTTTCTTTGAGGTCTTGGATGGCATGTGTGTTAAATGTTCAGGTTAAAGGGCGACCGTCCGGCGCTGTTCCATGGCTCGAAAGGATAATGCCGTATAGGCGATCATAACAACAAAGCCGAAGAAGATGGCAAAGCCGTAAAGCGGTAAGACCACAGCACAAATACCGGTAAAAACCAGGGCCGGGATAATCAGCCGGTGGAAGGCTCCGTAAGCCATCCGGATAATCAGCACAACATCCAGCAGGTCCTTAAAATCAGAGCGCGACAGATAACGATACAGCGCCGCACTGAAAACGATGGGCGAGAGAAGAAAAACCACTAAGACCAGGAGCCAGGCCAGCGCACCCAATCCGACCGCTTTGAACAATACGGAGAACGCCAGTGCGAGGAGGAGCGGCAACAGCCAGTAGGCAAGCCAAACCACGGCAAACTTGAGACCATCAGTAAAAAGTCCGGCCCAGTCATCCCAATCCGGCAAGGCGACACGCCCCGTTCGCCGAACCCCCTTGCCCAGTCGCAAAAGGTAACCGAATGCCAGAAAATTGACAACTGGCACGAAGGAGAGCAGGCCTCCTACCAGCACTTTCAGCCAGAAACCGGGCAAACCGAGCATACGTGAGAAAACTTCTTCAAATATTGGCGTTTCCTTCATAAAGATGTTCGCTCAATGTAAGTTAGTGAATGAGGCATTAAAAGAAAAATTGCAGGAGTTGCGTAATTGCGTGGAGACGGGTATCGATACTCTTATTCCTCCGGCAGCGACCCGGCCGACCCGGCTGCATCAGGCCATGCGTTACTCCATGGAAGCGGGCGGGAAGCGGATCCGTCCGGCATTGCTCATACTGGCCAGTGAATTATTCCCCACCGGCCACAACCCTCTGGCCGCTGCCGTCGCCGTGGAATGCCTCCACACCTACACCCTCATCCACGACGATTTACCAGCTGTTGACAACAGCGACCTGCGCCGCGGCCGCCCCGCCTGCCATAAGGAGTTCGACGAGGCGACCGCCATTCTCGCCGGCGATGCCCTGCTCACTTATGCTTTCCAACTGCTTGCGCACACTTACGACGACTGCCCGAAGCTCGCCACCGCGCTGATCGGCGACCTCGCCACCGCCAGCGGCAGCCAGCACCTCATCGGAGGGCAGATGGAGGACATTGAAAACGAGGGCAAGGCTGTGGAAGCGGGGACCCTGCACTACATCCACGAGAATAAAACCGCCGCCCTCCTCACCGCCGCCCTGCTCATGGGCCTGCGCTTCAGCGACCCCGGTCAGGATAAAGTCGAGGCCATGCGATTGGTCGGCACCCATCTCGGCCTGGCCTTTCAAATTATCGACGACATCCTCGACGCCACCTCGGACGCCGAAACCATGGGCAAACCCGTGGGCAACGACGCTTCGGCGAACAAATCCACCTACGTGGCCCTTCACGGTATCGAGGGCGCGCGCGCCGAGGCCGGGCGCCACACCGCAGCCGCCATCGAAGCCGCAAGAAAGCTTGGCGGCGAAAATGAAATACTCATTGCCCTGATTCAGGATTTGGGTGAGCGGATCAATTGATCGTCCCGTAGAAAGTACAGCAAGAAGGGCCGGACCTAGCGTGACCACATCCCCAACTCGTCTTTGACCGTGTTGTAAAATTCCGAGGCCAGCGCCTGCTGGTTCCCACGGAAATCGAAGATGGAATCGCCCAGCAGTGTTCCGAAAATACCTGTTTCGCGCGATCCCTCACCTTCGAAGCATACCAGAGGCACAAGCTCATCCGAATTTTTCAATTCGAGAGACACCCATATTTTCTCGTACCCATCCTGCCAGAATTCAAAACCGAAGTCGTTCCAATCCTCAAAACCAAAGCTTACGTCGCTCACCTGGTCATAACAAACGAAGTCGGATGCTTTTTTGAACCACCAGGTCTTACGGTAGATTTCTATATAGCGCTTCTCCCTTTCAAAAGTCACCACCCGCTTGCAGCTGAATAAATAAAACAACTGCTGCAGGAAGGAAGAACGGGCCACGATGCGCCCGGACGAGCGTACCACGCACGGTTTCAGACTGAGGAAATTCAAGGTTACGGTCTCTAAACTCATCGTTGTGCTCTGTCGTTCAGCGCGGTTCGTCTTTGATGCTTTGCTGCATCACCTTCAGTAATTCCCTCAAGCCCGGGTGCTCACTGCTGAAATAGCGATTGAAGTCAGGATTATAGATACTCTCTTCGATTATCTTTTCCCCTTTCTCATAGAAGGTCAGCGTCACCTTACTTGAAGTCGTCGATGCGCTGTAGCGTTCTCCACGTTGCATATATGTGACTCCGTCATCAGTCCTGGTTTCCAATGGCTTTGGATTTGTACTTCTCCGGAAACCAGTAATCTCCGAGTCAATGCCTTTAATTTCGGGCTTACTTAAGATCTTCGGCCGGGCGGCAATTGCCGAGTGCTTCTCTGGGGTATCCCGGTCGGGGCGTAGCAAAGCGGTGCATATGGTTTCCCCGCCTATCATCTCAAACTCGTAGATGTTATCAAAAACACGAAAGCAGCTGGACATCTCCATCTGTATCTGAATTCGATCACCCTCCTCCATATGGGACATGAGCGGCTGCGCTTCCACTTCCCATGAGAGCAGGCATATGAAAAAGATGAGACAGTATCTGGATCGTTGCTTCATTCGCTTATCGAGCTTCGCAACCGACCGCGGGCATAGTGGTTCAAGTGATTCTCGGATTTTCGAGCAGCTTACATGGGTTGACCTGAGCCGGCTGGTTCTACTTTTTTATTCGATGCTCGTGATTTTTCCTTCCGGTGTCGCTTTGATTATTCCACTAATCGGATCAGCATTGCTTTCAATTCCAACTGTATACTTGAAAACTTCGAGTCCGCTAGGATCAACTCCATAATCCACAATCATCATTAGGTAGCGTTCTGTTTTCGTCGGGAAATCCGGACCATACTTAATCCCGAACCCTTTAGTGACCAATTTATTTTTCGCTTCAAAGATGTCGTCTCCGATTTTAATCTCCGACCTTGCTGCTTCACTTTTTTCGGACACGACTTGATCTCTTTGCGAATTGCAACCTGCTAAGAATAAGACGATCAGTAAAATGGTAATTCGGTGTATCATTTTGTAGAACATTAAAGGAGTGGCGCGCCTACGGCGTTGCCACTTCCGCCTGGTTCATCTTATCTGGTCTGGAGTGCGATGGATTTGATTTTCACTAAGGATTTCTCCCCATTGACGTAAAAACCAATTCGATTCCCAGCAAGTTCAGGAAGCTTGGACTGACCGACACGCTTTCCGTTAATGTAAAAATAAATATTCTGACTTTTTTTCACAACTTGAATTTCGTTTTCAGAACTATCAATTGCGTCGGAACCTAATCGGAAGATATAGTCTCTCCAATTCGCGCCTAGGTCTCTTGCCTTGTGAGATGCATAGGTAAACCACTTCTCTGAACTGTTGATAAGCAAAATATGATAATCTCCTTCATTTCCGCCGAAAACAATACCAGTTGTGTTCCAGACCGGTTCTTTCGATTCAAATTCTAATGTGATCGTGTAGCTATCAAACTCGTCAAGCGTAACAGGTAGTTCTGGAAGATAGGTGATGGAACGGCTTTGCACGAGGTGCTCAGTGTTCATTGTGATCTTGAAGATGCTGTCAAAATCACTCGATATCCATTCACTTTTCTTTTCTGCAGCTAGGTCGGAAGAAACGAGCAATGTAAGACATGTTAGTAGTATTTTGGTTGATTTCATTTTTTGTTTTTTGATGAACGGTGAGGAGTGGCGAAGCCAAGCCGTTGCCACCTGCGGCTTGTTAAGTCTTTGGGTTTATTTCAGTAAAAAGTTTAAAGCTTCCATCTGGCTTCTCGCTGGCTGTCATGATGATAGATCTTTTTTCAGACAGGAAGATAATACTTTCGTATACGATTTTGGTCTCAGATTCCGACTTTCGATATACACTTATCTTTCCTTTATCCAGTTTGATAGGCAGTCTTAAGTAAGCACGTTCTTGGGGCTTAAATACTTTCTTCTCTTCTTCTATTTTGACTACAATGACATCGCTGCACTCGTTGACAAAGTAGATGGAATGCATGGGGCCAATCTCAACAGCTTCTTTTTCAACTTCTTTGCCTGGGAGATCGCCTAACGGCTGTGGGCTATCAGTTCTCTGCGATAATACGAGATAGACTAAAAGTCCAAACAGCAAAAGACTGACTGCGACTACAGCCGGTTGGCGGCTTTTTTTCATTTCTTACCCAACGTAGTGGACACTCGACCAGCCTTCAAGCTTTGGAGTCCTAGTGATTTTTAGAATTTTACGGGCGGCTTATCTGGTTGAGCGCTCCACCTGGTTCTCCGATTCTGTTTTCTTTGGTTTAATACGCTCCCAATGCTGCTTCCATAGTGAAATTGAATACTCTCGCTTCTCTTTCGATGAGTCCCACTGGTAATCGTAGCTAGTCTTGCAAATTACGATGAGTGCGACATTCGCCCAGTAGCGAGTAGTAGCCATTCCTGCTAGAGGGTAACCCGCTCCTACATGCATAGACTCGTCAGACAGTGCATCGATCAAATACGGAACATCTTCTATAGTCCCATGCTCGATAAACCACTGTGCTGATTCAGCGCGATAAGTTAAGTGCGAACCTACCAGCCCCCTGCGAACCGCCGGAGCATGGGTTCTGAATTTTTCTTCAGCATGGAGTGCGGGTAAAAGCTTTTCGGGATCGATTGATTCGACTTGTGGCGCAATACGGTCAGCAGCGAAGCTGGCCGAATACACGAGGAAGTATATCAAGACGAATTTCATTTTGGAGAACGTCGAGCTCTGGCACGGCGCGTTAGCGACGTTGTCCAGTAGCGTCTGGTTCTACCTTATTAATTAAATCGTTCAGAAACTTTGAATAGGTCTCGTGTGTAGTCTGATTCGAGTCAAATCTAGCCGCGACTACAAGGGGCTTTCCATAATCAAAAGTCTCACCGGTGTCCTGCGGAGCAAATAGTCCATCTAAGGGAGACTTATTTCCTCCTGGTAGCGAAACTTTCATCACCAATGTCGTGTGATGACTTTCCGGGGGTAAGTCCTCTTTTCCTATTTGCTCTTCGTAGCGCTTTCTTTCCCCAAAAGCGGCTTCAGCAAACTCGATCATCCTTTCCTTTATTTCGTTCACTTCTTTTAGGGTGATGAATCGCTTCGCGACAGGCAGATTCTGACCTGAATCTCGGTCGCCTCCCACTACAACCGATAGAAGGAACTGAGCGTCAGGAAGTCTCTGTATGATGAGATATTTCGAGGATCCGTAATCGCCATGCCAGTATGCGACACCAAATTGCAATGAAAGCCAGTCATCACGTTCAAAGGAATCCATTCTTTTTTCGTATATGTTCGCACATACGACAGATACCACGATCAGTTGGGACATCGCTATGAGGAGTGCTTTCATTTTCTCTGTAGAACGTAGAGGTGATGTGTCCTGAGAAAACTGGACATGGGATTCTCTTAAAAAGAGGATCCAACCATGAATAGACAACGCTATACTGCCGAGTTCAAACAGGAGGCAGTCAAACTGATATTAATCGACGGGACCCCGGTGAAGGAGGTTTCGCAGCAATTGGGAGTGCCTGAAGGGGTTCTTTACAGCTGGAAGCAGA